>JBCCOR010000416.1:0-4860 GCA_039025295.1 Acidobacteriota bacterium | reverse complement strand
GTGCGGGTCTTCCCGGTCGAGCCGATCGACTACCGGCGCAGCTGGCAGGGCAAGCCGACCTGGTGGTTCCCCGCCGCGGCCTTCGAGCCCGAGATGACGATCCCGTTCTGGACCGCGCACGAAGGCGAGGCGGTGCTGACCGTGCGCGACGGCGACGACCGTGCGCTCGCGACCCGGCGTCTGGCGGTCGAGCCGGGCGTGCACCGCCTCGCCTTCGTGCGCGGTCCAGAACGGGATCGTCATCTCGGGCTCGAAGGCCGCGGCGGGGAACCACCAGGTCGGCTTGCCCTGCCAGCTGCGCCGGTAGTCGATCGGCTCGACCGGGAAGACCCGCACCGCCTCCGCGCGCACATCGGCGGTCAGCTCCTGCACCGGCAGCGCGTCGACGATCCACACGCTGCGGCCGTGGGTGCCGATCACCACCTCGCGCGCGCGCTTCTGCACGATCAGATCGTGTACCGGCACGTTGGGCAGGTTCGCCTGCAGCGCCTGCCAGCCGTCGCCGCCGTCGAGGCTGACGTACACGCCGGCGTCGGTGCCGACGTAGACGACGTCGGCGTTGACCGGATCCTCGCGCACGACGTTGATCGGCTCGGCCGGCAGGCCGTCGGCGATCGAGCGCCAGGTCGCACCGAGGTCGTCGGTGCGGTAGAGATACGCGGTGCGGTCGTCGTCGCGGTAGCCGTTGAGGCTGACGTAGGCGCGGGCGCGCACGTGCGGGCTGGGCTCGACCCGGCTGACCCAGCGATCGCGCGGCAGCTTGCCGTCGACCGCGCGCCAGGTGACGCCGCCGTCGACGGTGACGTGCACGTGGCCGTCGTCGGTGCCGGCCCACAGCAGACCGAAGGCCTGCGGCGACTCGGCGAGGGTGGTGAGCGTGCCGAAGGGCACGTTGCCGCGCAGCGGGCTGGTGGTCAAATCGTCGCTGATCGCCGTCCAGGTGACGCCGCGGTCGAGCGAGCGGTAAACGCGGTTGGCGCCGAAATACAGCACGTCCGGGCTGTGGACCGAGAGATGGATCGGCGTCGCCCAGTTGTAGCGCAGGGCGGGCTCGTCGAGCGCGTCCCGCGGCCGCACCTCCTGCGGCGGACCGCCGCCGATGCGGCGGTAGAAGCCGAACTGCGAGCCGAGGTAGGTGGTGACGTTGTCGCGCGGATCGACCTGGACGTACATGCCGTCGCCGCCGCCGATGCGCGCCCAGGCGCTGCCCCAGCGCGCGGGATCGTGCCGGCTCGAGCCCTTGAGCACGCCGTTGTCCTGCAGGCCGCCGTAGACGTTGTAGGGCTCGGCGTCGTCGACGTGGATCGTGTAGAACTGGCCGACCGCCTCGGCGTCGAGCTTGCGCCAGGAAATGCCGCCGTCGTGGCTGATGTCGAGACCGCCGTCGTTGCCGATGATCATGCGCTGCGGATGATGCGGATCGATCCACAGCGCGTGATGGTCGACGTGCACCGACGGATGGTGCAGCGAAACGAAGGTCGCTCCGCCGTCGCCCGAGGTGATCGCCGGCACGCCGAGCACGTAGATGCGATCGGGATCGTCGGGCGCGACGCGGATCTCGCCGAAGTAGTAGCCGTAGGTGAAGACGACGTCGCGGATCGGCTCGTCGTGGGTGCGCCGCCAGGTGGCACCGCCGTCGTCGGAGCGCCAGACCTCGATGCCGCGAATGCTGGTGTCGAAAAGCGCCGCGTTGGCGTCGGCGAGCTGCGCGCGCAGATCGTCCATCGACAGCGATTCGTCGCGGATCATGGCGATCAACCGATCGGCGTCGAGCGAGGTGTCGAGGTCGTTGCTGCGGATGAAGGCCTCGATCTGGTCGGGATCCTGGGCGAGGAAGTCCGCTTTGTCCATCGTTTCGAGGCGCGCCGCCGAGAGCGGGCTGTCGCCGAGATCGCGCTTCTCCACCGGCAGCTGGCCCTGATGATCGACGCTGGCGTAGACGACGCCGCGCCGGCTGGGCGACGCCGCCAGGCCGATGCGGCCGACGTCGGCGCCGGTCGGGAAGCCGCCACCGAGGCGCATCCAGGTGTCGCCGCCGTCGGTCGACTTCCAGATGGCGCTGCCGACACCCGAAGCGACGAAGTTCCACGGCCGGCGCGAGCGCTCCCAGGCGGCGGCGTAGAGCGTGTCGGGATCGAAGGGATCGAGGATCAGGTCGATGATGCCGGTGTCGGGTCCGGCATCGTCGGCGGCGCGCGGATCGAGCACGTGCGTCCAACTGGCGCCGCCGTCGACGGTGCGGAAGACGCCGCGCGAACCGCCCGACGTGTAGAGCGGACCGGCGGCGGCAACGTAGACGCGGTCGGCGTCGCGCGGGTCGATCACGATCCGGCCGGTGCGGTCGATGTCGTCGAGGCCGCGGTGGGTCCAGGTCTCGCCGGCGTCGTCGGAGCGGAACACGCCCAGGCCGCCGTAGGACGAGCGCGAGGCATTGTTCTCACCCGTGCCGACCCACACCGTGCGCGGCTGCGACGGCGCCACGGCGACGTCGCCCATGATCATCGTCGGCTGATGGTCGAAGAGCGGCGTGAAGGTGTGGCCGTTGTCGGTGGTGCGCCACAGGCCGCCCGAGGCGTAGGCGACATAGAAGGTGTAACGATCGTCGGGCACCGAGGCGATCGCGCTCACGCGTCCGCCCTGGACGACCGGACCGACGCTGCGCCAGGGCAGGCCGCGGAAGAGCGAGGCGTCCTCGAGCGCGCGATGCTGCTCCCACGCGGCCCATGCCTCGGTCGTCGGGGTGGGCGACGGCGCCGGCGCGGGCCGGTCGGCGGTGCGGCTGTCGGCAGCGAGCGGCGGGGCCACGCCGAGCAGCGCGAGAACGAGCGCGGCCAGGAGCGCGGGGCGCCCGGCAGCGGCGGCACGAAGAGAAGCGGATGGCGAGGGCACGACGATCATTCCTCCACAATCGGTTGGGGACGCGACGGCAGCAAGGCGAATCGCCCCGTGTTTACCACACTCGCGCGCGCCGCGCGCCGCCGCTTACGCGGCCGAACGGCTGTGGTAGCCTGCAATTCTGCGCGTTTGCAGCGTCCCAAGCTTTGTCATCTCCCGCTCATTCCCGAGGATCGCCATGCCCGAGTCCACGACGCCCGACCTGCCCATGCGCGACGACGATCGCGCGCCCCGGTCGCCGATCAGCCGACGCGGCGCCGGCTGGCTGGGGGCCTGCATGCTCGGCGGCCTGCTCGCCGCGGGCCTGGCGGGCTACGTGCAGCAGACCGCGCGCGCGGTCGCGAAGCCGAGCCTGAGCGCGGCGCCCGTCGCCTTCCATCCGGCGCTGGTGCGCGACGGCCGTCCAGGCACGCCGGCGCTGGCGCTGCACACCGCCGAGGTGCCGGTGCCGCTCGCGATCGAGCGCGGCCAGACCCTCGGCGGCCTGCTCGGCGCGCTCGGCCTCGATCCGCTCGAGGTGATCGCCGCGGTCGACGCCCTCGACGACAACTTCGACGTCCGCAAGCTGCGCCCGGGCGCGACCTGCATGGCCTACTTCGACGAAGCCGCGCCGGCCGCCGACGGCTTCGGCCCCGGCGCGCGCGAGACCGCGCTTGCCGCACTGCGCCTGCGCCGCGACGACGCCGGCTGGGTGACGCTGCGCCGCACCGACGACGGCTGGTCGTCGAACCTCGAAGCCTTCCAGCGCGAGATCCGCGTCGCGCGCGTGGCCGGCACCCTGACCGGCGGCCTCGAGGGCGACGTCCGCCGCGCCGGCGGCCACGCCGCGGTCGCCTACCGCATGGCCGACGTCCTGCAGTGGGACCTCGACTTCAACCGCGATCTGCGCCTCGGCGACAGCTTCGCCGTGGTCTACGAGAACCTTCTACTCGACGGCAGCGACGCCGGACCGCGCGACGTCCTGGCGATGGTCTACGAAAACCGCGGCGTGCGCTACGAGGCCTATCGCCACGGCGAGAGCGGCGGCTACTACGACGCCGACGGTCGTCCGCTGCAGAAGATGTTCCT
This sequence comes from Acidobacteriota bacterium, assembly GCA_039025295.1. Lineage (GTDB taxonomy): Bacteria > Acidobacteriota > Thermoanaerobaculia > Multivoradales > J023 > JBCCOR01. Next base: position 897 of record JBCCOR010000416.1, on the reverse strand, counting down.
CAAGTCGCCGCTGCCGTTCTCGCGCATCACCTCGCGCTTCAGCAAGCGCCGTTTCCATCCCGTGCTCAAGGTCAACCGACCGCACTACGGCGTCGACTACGGCGCGCCGGTGGGCACGCCGGTGCGGGTCACGGCGTCGGGCACGGTGACCCACGTCGGCCGAAAGGGCGGCGCTGGCAAGATGATCAAGGTGCGCCACGCCAACGGCTACCTCACCGCCTATCTGCATCTGTCGCGCTACGCCAAGGGTCTGCGGCGCGGCGCGCGCGTCCGGCAGGGCGACGTGATCGGCTACGTCGGCAGCACCGGCTGGTCGACCGGCCCGCATCTCGACTACCGCGTGCAGCGCAAGGGCACGTGGATCGATCCGCTCTCGCTCAAGCAGGTGCCGGCCGATCCGATCCCGGCGCACGATCTGCCCGCGTTCCTGGCCCAGCGCGACCGACTGCGCGCGCAGCTCGAGGGCCATCAGCCGCTCGACGCGCCGCGCGACACCGTGCTCGCCGGCGACCCGACCGGCGCCGGCGACGCCGCCGCGCCCGCCGCGACCGCGACGACCCGCTGAGTCGCGCATCGTGCCCGATCCGTCCGTCGCGGCCCCGGCCGACGCGATCGACGCGGTCCTGGCCCGCACGGGCTGCCGCGTCGATCTCGCCGGCGGCACGCTCGATCTCTGGCCACTCGGCCTGTTCCACCGCGATGCGCAAACCGTCAACGTCGCGATCGACCTGCCGATCGCGGTGCGGCTCACCCGCCGCGATCGCGGCTATCGCGTGCGTCAGGGCACGTCGCAGATCGACGCCGACGACGTCGCCGGGCTGCGCGCGCAGCCCGACACCCCGCGCGGCGGCGGCCGCGCCCCGGCGCTGACGCTGCCGCCGGTCGCGGCGCCGCTGT
>JBCCOR010000415.1:0-4865 GCA_039025295.1 Acidobacteriota bacterium | reverse complement strand
GCCGCGGTCAGCTGCAGATAGCCGCGCTGCGCGAAGTCGATGTACGCCCGCTCTTCCTCGGGCGACAGCGAGCCGTCGAGGCGGAGCTGCCGCTGAATCGCAACGACCTCGTCCGAAATCGCCTTGAGCTCAGGCGCGTAGACTTCCTGCACCTGCTGGGCGATCGCGGCGCCCGGACGGTTCTTCAGCCAGACGATCACCTCGATCGGCGCGGCGCCGGCGCGCTCGGCCGTCTCCCTCAGATCCCGATCGACGATCGGCGGCGGGTTCTCGCGCTTGTAGCGCTGCAGCGCCTCGGCGTCATAGGCCACGCCATCGCGGTAGAACGTGACCGTGTCCTCCGCGCCGCCGACCTGCTTGACGTAGGTGAAGGCCTCGCCGTTCGGCGCGGTGTAGACGCCGCGATCGATCAGGGTAGACGCATCGTCGGCGCGCTCCTCGAGGGCGACGCCGGGCGCGCCGGCGGCGCAGATCAGGACGAGGGAGGCCGCGACAGCGGCATCGAGTGCGGTGCGAATGGAAAACATGGCTGCTCCTTGGATGGGGCATGCGGGAGGAATCGGTTGAAAGCGCAAGGAATGCCCATGCTCATGGCAAGTCGCGTGCCACGCAGCAGATCGAAGCCGCCGTGCTTTTTCACAGAGATTATCTCTTTAGAGAAAATTAAAATTGAAAAACAGAGATCACTTTGCGCCGCGCGCCGATGTCGGCAGCGCGCATCCGATGACCGACATCCTGCTGCCGACATCCTCCGCGCGGCGACGCGGGCAGCCTGGGCTCAGGTAATGATGTCGACGCCGAGCTTCTGGAGAATCTCCTGAATCACGGCCCACGCCTCTTGGTCATCGTCCAGGAGGTCTTGGAACGGTCCGAAATCACCACGATCGGCGGCCGCCTGGAGATCCTCGGACAGTCCGACAGCGTTCACATCGAGCAGCCCGTTGGCGGCGTCATCGGTCTCCGCGCGGCTGTCTGTCATCAGCGGGTCGTCGCCCAGATCGAGCGTCGCCCAGCTGTCGCTGCCGTGGACACCGCCTCGCGGGACGTCGGTTCCGTGCACCGCGCCACGCATCAGCGCATCCGCGTGCTCGGCACCGAGCGCGTCGCTCCCGTGCACGCTGTCGACGGGCGATACGCCCGCGAGCATTTCGTCGGCGGCCAAGCCGCGCGGCGTGATGCCGTCCGGCGCGGCGCCGGACGTGCGATCGAGATCGTGGACACCGGCCAGCCCTTCGTCGGGCATCGGCAGATGCGGCAGCCCGGCCGCCGGATCGCGGGTGGTTGGATCATGGCGAGAACCCGCTGCGAGCGCCTCGTCGAGCGGGGAAGACCGTGAGAAATCATGGGTGTGGGTATGCATCGTGGATGTCTTATCAGCAAGACTTATTCCAAGAATTGGGACCAATTTAAGAAGTGAAAATGCGCTGATAAGAATTATTACTCTTATAAAGCAGCGCTATTTTCTACTGACTCGACGCCGGCCGGGCAAAATTCCCTCATGTGAGAATCTTCCGTTGGCGCACCGACGGCCTGGCCAAACGCAAAGCGCCCGCCGGACATCGGCGGGCACGCAGGCTGTGCGGCGTCGCGCAGACGCCAGCACGTCGATCGTGGGCGCGGCAGCTCAGGTGCCGCCGAATTCCTGCGCCATTTCCTGCACGCGGTCCTGGAAGGTCTGCTGGCCGGAGGTCGTATTGAGCTCGCCGTTTTGGACGGCATTCAGCAGCCAGTCGGCGAGCTCATTCGCGCGCTCGGTCGCCCGATCGTCGTTGGTCGACTGGGCGGCGACGTCGTCGGACGCATCGGTTTCGTGGACGGTCTCGACCTCGATGTCGGTCTCGTCGAGGACGTTGCCGTCCTTGTCGCGCAGCTGCAGCGTGTCTTCGTCGACCTGCTCCCAGCGCGGCGTCGTCGCCTTGCTGCCCAGACCGTCTGCGCCTTCGGCCGCCAGCGGATCGTGGCCGAGATCGAGGGTCGCCTTGTCGTCGTCGCGATGCACGCCGCCCTGCGGAACCTCGGTGCCGTGGACCTCGTTGACCGCGCTCTCGCCCGTGTGATGCGCATCGAGCGCTTCGCTGTCGGTCGCGCCGTCGACCGGCGCAACGCTCTCGAGCATCGCGTCGACCTCTTGGCCGCGCGGCGTGATGCCGTCGGACGCAACCTGAGGAATCTTCTCGACGCCTTCGACGCCCGGCACGCCCTCCTCGGGCGTCGGCTGCGCCGGGGTGATGCCGGGCATCTGCGGATCGGCGATCGACAGGTTCGACGAGCCCGCGGCAAGGGCTTCTTCGAGCGGAGAGGGTTTTGGCAGTCCGTTCAGTTCGATGCTCATAACACCTCACTCTATCTGCAAGATCTGCACCACGGCAGCCCGATGCGTGACCCACCCTCACGCGATGAAACTTCCCTTGTGGGATCATCGAATACGCATTTTCACGAGATACGCTGCCCATCTCACCGATCTGCAGGGGCAATTTTCCCGATTTGCCCGAACGCAGAACGACGGCGCCGACCGCTGGGTCGACGCCGTCGAGCGGGTCACGCGAGGTGACCCGATGGATCTGCATCCGGGTCAGGGAATGAAGAAGAACGGGTTGCAGGTGAGGCCGGCCGAACCGGTGTCCGACAGGCTCTCGCCGTAGGAGAAGGTCACCGCACTCGGGTTGACGATCGCCGAGAGGCCGAAGCCGAAGCAGCTCGGCACCACCGTGAAGTTGACCACCTGCGACGCGCCAGCGGAGAGGTTGCCGATCGACTGGTTGTTGTTCGTGATCGTCCAGCCGAGCGGAATCGAGATCGACGCGGTGACGTTGAACGCCGTCAGGTCGCCGTTGTTGGTGACCGTCACCGGCAGGTTGACCGGGAAGCCCGAGGTGCCGGACACCACCGGCGCGCTGAAGCCGAAGCTCGGCGCGTCGACCCGCTCGAAGTTCTCCTCGGTCGAAAGGGCGTACGACTGGGTCGAGAGATCGCTGTCGAGCGAGCCGAAGACGTCGACCTTGAGAACCGTCTGCTGGCTGGTGCCGACCGCGATCTGCTCGACGTTGTCGATGCTCGAGGTGCTGGAATCAAGCGTCGAGCCGGTCAGCGCGCTGTAGGCCCAGAGATCGAGATCGGTCAGCGACTCGACCTGGGTCGGGTCGTTGCTGCCGTTGTAGCCGACGTGGCGATGCCAGGTGACGGTCGCCTTCTCGTTGGTGAACATCTGGCCGCGGTAGAGCTTGAAGTCAGGACCCGCCGGGCTGAAGCCGTCGTCGACCGAGTCGACGAAGACGTCGAGGCCGTTGAACCACGCCTCCCACAGATCGAGATAGCCCCAGCCGTAGGTCTTGTTCCACAGGCTGCCCGGCGTCGAGCTGTCGTCCGCGGTGTTGCCCGAGGTGCCGTTGTCGTCCCACGCGTCGGCGGTGTTGAGCAGCACGGCCTTCGAAGCCTTGGGATCGTCGGAGCTGCGCAGATCGGTCAGCAGGAGCACGCCGCCGGTGACGTGCGGCGCCGCCGCGCTGGTGCCGCCGATGTTGGTGAAGTCGGCCTGGGTCGCCCAGTTGTTGTTGGCGCTCAGCGTCTGATGGCCCGGAGCGGCGATGTCCGGCTTCTTGCGGCCGCCGAGGGTCGGTCCGCGGCTGCTCGAGGTCCAGATCACGTCGTCGGTGCGGGTGGTGGTGTTCTGGTCGAAGACGTTGGCGACGGCGAGCAGGTTGTAGGCCGGCGCCGGATGCGTGATGCGGGTGGTGCCGTCACCGCCGTTGCCGGTCGACTTGCCAACCAGCACGCGGTTGTCGTCGATCAGGCCGTCCCAAAACTGGTCGAAGGTCGTGTAGTCGCCGTCGGTGGCCGTGCCGTAGCCGCAGCTCAGGTTGATCGCCTCGGGATCATCATGACCGCCGCCGACCATCCAGTCGGCGTCGCCCATCACCAGACCGCTGCTGCAGCTGCCGACCAGCATGCGGTCGAGGCCGTAGGCCATGCCGCGGTTGGTGCCGTGGTCGCTGGCGATGATGCCTGCGATGCCGGTGCCATGACCGTCGCTGTCAGTCGTGCCGCGGTTCGACGTGAAGTTGAGATGATCGAGGTTGGGATGGTCCTGCTGCACGCCGGTGTCGAGCACGCCGACGTCCCAGATGCCGCCGTCGACGCTGTTGTTCCAGAAACCGTTGTTCAGGCCCAGGCTGGTGTCCTGGTTGTTGAGCTCCGGACCGCCGACCGGTACCGCGATCACCCGCGCCACCTCCGGCTGCTCCGCGAGCAGCGCCAGATGCTTGCCCGGCAGTGTGATCTGCGCCGCGTTCTGGCTCACGATCGCCGCGTCGATCGTGCCGTCGAGCGCTTCGACCTGGGCCTTCAGAAGCGCCTGATCCTCGGCCACGGCGGCCGTGATCTGACGGCGGATCTCGGTCTGCATCTCCGCCTGCAGAGCGTCGACCGCGGTCATCTGCTCACGCACGAACGCCTGCTGCTCGTCGGTCAGGCGCAGATAGCCGCGCTGAGCGAAGTCGATATAGGCCGCTTCTTCGTCGGGCGTCATCGAGGTGCCCGGGCGCAGCTTGTCGTGCACCGCCTGGACCTCGGCAGCCATCGCCAGCATCTGCGGCTCGTAGAGCGCCCGCACCTGCTGGGCGATCTGCGCGCCCGGACGACGCTGGAGCCAGACGACGACCTCGACCGGCGCCTCGCCGGCGCGAAGTGCTTCGAGGGCGAGCGACTCGTCGAGGGCCGGCACCGGATTCTCGCGTTCGTAGCGGGAGAGCGCCTTGGCGTCGTACGTCCGGCCGTCGCGGTGGTAAAGGATCGTGTCCTCGGTGCTGCCGAGCTGTTTGGTGTAGGTGAAGACATCGCCGTTGGGCGCTGTGTAGCGACCGCGCTCG
>JBCCOR010000414.1:0-4866 GCA_039025295.1 Acidobacteriota bacterium | reverse complement strand
GTTTTTTCCAATGGTTGACCACAAATGTTGGAATACTTTGGTACTACCAGTAAAGTGCAACCCTGCAAAATCAGGATGGTCAAAAATAATATCTCCCGCTACTGGACCGTCAGCCATTACTAAGTTGATTACACCTTTTGGTAAACCAGCTTCTTCTAAGATATCCATGATGATTACCGCCGAGTAGATTTGTGATTCTGCGGGCTTCCAAACGACGGTATTTCCTAGCATAGCAGGTGCTGAAGGTAAATTACCAGCGATAGCTGTAAAGTTGAAAGGCGTGATTGCAACTCGTCGTCGGCCGGCATGCGCGACGGACGTCCGTCGCCCGGCGCCAGTTTCGACACGCCGTGGGCGAGGAACTGCACGACGTCGAGGCGGTTGACGCCCTGGTCGGCGAGCACCTCGACGGCGTAGGCGTCCTCGATTTCGAGCAGGGCGACGAGCAGGTCTTTGCCCTCGATCAGCTCGCGCCCCGACGACTCGACGTGCAGGCCGGCGCGGTTGAGCACGTGCTGGAACGCCAGGCTCGGACGCGGCTCGACCGGGCGCTTGCGGCTCGGCACGGCCTCGACGTCTTCGCGCAGATGGCGCTCGAGCTCGGTCTTGAGCGCGGCCAGATCGGCGCCGGCGTGGCGCAGCACGGCGGCGGTCTCGTCGTCGAGCGTGAGGGCGTAGAGCAGATGCTCGAGGCCGGCGTATTCGTGCCCCAGGCGGCCGGCTTCGTTGATCGCGACGGTGAGTGCGATCTGCAGATCTTGGGAGAGTTGAATCGGCATCATTCGGCCTCGAGGGTGAGCAGCAGCGGCATGCCTTCGCCGCGTGCTTCGGCGGTGACTTCGGCGATCTTGGTCTCGGCGATTTCCTTGGTGTAGACCCCGGCGACGCCGACGCCTTTGTGATGCACGTTGAGCATGATGTGTGTCGCTTCGGCCTCGTTGCGATGGAAGTGCGTCACCAGCACATGGACGACGAATTCCATGGTGGTGTAGTCGTCGTTGTGCAGCAGCACCTTGAAGCGCCGCGGACGCCGGGTTTTCTTGCGCGGCGCGAGATCGAGCGCGTCGTCGTGCGCGGGCAGGTCGTCGAAGGGCGTGTCGGCCATGGCGAATCAGCGTACCTAGCGCTTGCGTTTGCGGCGCTTGCGTTTGCGGCGCGCACGGCGCGCGCGGTTGGCCTCGCTGCCCTGGCCGCGCGTGGTTTCGGACTGACCGGGCTCGGCCTGACCGGGCTCGGCCTGACCGGGCTCGGCCTGACCGGCTTCGGCGGTGTCGGGATCGTCCGCCGCGTTGTGATCATCGGCGGGCGATGCCGCGTGGTCGACGTCATCAGGCTCTTCGCGTACAGCGGGCGTTTCGATGTCGTCGTCTTCAGCGCTGGACGCATCGGCGGCGTAGTCGTCGCGGTCGGCATCCGCCGGATCGTCCGCCGACGCGGCGGATGCGCGTGGGTCGGCAGGCGCGGGGGCTGCGTCGTCCGTGTCGGTCTCTTGCGCGGCGATCGTGTCCGCATCGGCTTCATCCACGGCGATCGCGCCTGTGTCGCCGTCGTCGTCGCTGGCCTCGTCCTCCGCGATCGCGCTTGCGTTGGCTTCGTCGTCGGCGATGGCCTCTGCCTCCGCGTCGGCTTCGTTCGCGGCGCCGGCGACCGCGTCATCGTGATCGTCGTCCGCGGCCTGCGTCGCGTCGGCGTCGGCTTCGTCGGCACCGTGGACGTCGTTCGCGTCTTCCGCGTCCGGACGGGTCTCGGCGACCGCCGGCGCGTCGTCGCGCGATGCTTCGGTCGCTGCGTCGTCGTGCGCGTCGTCTTGGTCGTCGTCTTCGCGGCTCACGGTCGCGATCGCGTCGTCCTCGCTGTCCTGCGGATCGTCGTCGTTCGCCTCGTCCGCGTCGTCAGGCGCGTCCTCGCGCGCCAACGGCTCGCTCGTCGTCGCGTCGTCGTCGGTGTGGACGGGCGGAATCCACGCGTCGTCGTCGCCGCTGCCAGCGGCTGCGTCGTCGTGCGCGTCGCCGGGTCCGTCGTCCTCGGGCGGATCCTCGGCGACGGTATCGCGGCATTGGAAGAGCAGCTCCATCAGTCCGTTGCGCAGCTGGAACATGCGCAGGGGGACGAAGTCGTCCTGGAGGATGCTCTCGAGCTCACGCGGCATCAGCGCCGGCGCCGGCGCGCGCTCGGGACGCGGGATGCCGTAGTGCATGCGGTCGCGCGTGAGCATGGTCAGATACAGCGGCGTGTACGGAATCGGGGTGCGCGCCGAGGCGATGAACAGTACGAGGCCGCCCGGGCGACAGCGGCGCCCGATCGCCTGCACCAGATCGCCGCGCTCGGCGCGCGCGGCGTAGTGCACCAGGTCCCAGGCGAGGATCGCGTCGAAGCGACGGCGCGGCGCGGGCAGATCGAGGTCGTCGACCGACGGCAGCTCGAACGGCGCCGCGCGCTGCGCCTGGCGATCGCCGCCGGCGCTGCGGAAGACGTCCGCCACCTGCACCTGCTCGGCGTAGTCGGCGAGAAAGCGCAGGTTTTCGCTCGACGACGCGCCGAGATCGAGCACCGCCGGCGATGCCCGGCGCGCGAGATGCGTGCACAGCAGATCGAGTCCGGGTGAGCGGTAGCGCCCGGGATGCAGGCCGGGCTTTTGGCTGGTGTCGTCGCGCCGCGCGCCGCGGCGGCGGAAGAACGAGAAATTCACGCGGATCGGCTCCGATCGACAGCGGTCGCGGCAGGGCGCCCGAGGGGCGCGAGACGGGAAAGCGGGGGGCGCATGGCTCAGCTTCGGAGGTAGGACGCGCCGTTGACGTCGACGATCGCGCCGGTGGCGAACGCGGCGTCGGGCCGCACCAGGCAGTCGACCCAGTAGGCGACGTCGTCGACGGTCGCGACCCGGCCGAGCGGACTCTGTGCGCGGATCGCGGCGGCGGTCGCGGGATCTTGGAGATGCGGCCGCGCCATGGCGGTTTCGACGAAGCCGGGCGCGATCGCGTGCACGGCGATGCCGTCGGCGGCGAGCGCGATCGCCAGCGACTGGCTGAGCGCGTTGAGCCCGGCTTTGCTGGCGCCGTAGGCCGGCGCGTCGGGCTCGCCGCGGAAGGCGCCGCGCGAGGAGATGTTGACGATCACGCCGCCGCCGCGACGGCGCATCGACGCCGCCGCGTGCCAGGCGAGATCGGCGGCGGCGATCAGGTTGATCTGCAGCGTGCGCTGCCAGGTGCCGCGCCAGGCGGCGAAGTCGACCCGCGCGTCTTCCGGACCCGCGAGCGGATGCGGCTGGAAGACGCCGGCGTTGTTGACCAGGACGTCGATGCCGTCGCCGTCCGCGGCGTCGGCCGCGCGCGCGACCAGGGTGGCGACGGCGTCGGCGTCGGCGAGATCGGCCTCGACCGCGGCGTGCGGACCGCCCGGCAGCGCGGCGAGCTGCGCGTCGAGCGCGCGCCGCCGCGCGTCGGGATCGTCACCCGCGCGGTGATGGACGACGACCCGCAGGCCCGCCGCCGCCAGGCGCGCGCACACGGCACCGCCGATGCCACCGGTTGCGCCGGTGACGAGGGCGATGCGGTCTGTGCGCGCTGCGTGGGATGCGGACGGGGTTGGCAGGGCCACCATGCGGGCAGCCTATCACCCGCCGGGGGTCGCCACCTCGCCGTCCGCGGCGCCGTCGACCCGTCGACGGGCGAAGTGGGCGACCATCGAGACCATGCCCATCAGACCCATGCTCTTGCCCATCGAGAGCTCGCGGCCGAAGAGGTCGTAGACCACGTCGCCCGGCAGCGCGGCGACCTGCGCGAGCGGCGCGCCCGAGCAGCTCTCGCCGAGCACGACCGCCAGCGCCATGGCCGAAATGCCCTGCGGGTTCTCGACCGCGAAGTGGAAGTCGAGCGTGCCGTCGGGGCGCGGCAGCGCCCAGACGTAGGCGTCCGATTCGCAGGCCGGCACCTTGTGATCGTCGTGGTATGGCGTCACCGCGATCGACGGCGCGACCGGCGTGAAGCGATCGGCGGTCTCGATCAGCAGATCGATGCGCAGCGTCCGGTCGTCGACCAGCGCCAGGCCGTCGAGGGTGTCGCGCAGGCCCGCGGGCAGTTCGGCCGCGCTCATTTCTCGATCGGCACGCCGACCAGATTGCCCCACTCGGTCCAGCTGCCGTCGTAGTTGCGCACCCGGGGGAAGCCGAGCAGATAGCGCAGGACGAACCACGAATGGCTGCTGCGCTCGCCGATGCGGCAGTAGGTGACGATGTCCTGCTCCGGCGCGAGGCCGTGCTCCTCGGCGTAGATCGCGCGCAGCGCTTCGGCGTCTTTGAAGGTGCCGTCCTCGCCGTCGACCGCGCGCGCCCACGGCACGTTGGCCGCGCCCGGGATGTGGCCGCCGCGCAGCGCGCCCTCGTTCGGGTAGTCGGGCATGTGCATGCGCTCGCCGCTGAATTCCTCCGGGCTGCGGACGTCGACCAGCGGCCGGCCGGCCTCGACGTGGGCCAGCACCTGATCGCGCAGCGCGCGCACGGCAGCGTCGTCGCGCGCCGGCGCGTCGTAGGCGGTCTCGGGATACGACGGCACCTCACGCGTCAGCGAGCGGCCCTCGAGCGCCCACTTCTGGCGGCCGCCGTCCATGATGCGGGCGTTGGTGTGGCCGAAGAGCTGGAAGACCCAAAACGCGTAGGCCGCCCACCAGTTGTTCTTGTCGCCGTAGAAAAGGACCTGCGTGTCGGGCGTGATGCCGCAGCGCCGCATGAGCGCGCTGAACGCCTCGCGGTCGAGGTAGTCGCGGCGGACCGGATCGTTGAGATCGCGGCTCCAGTCGATCTCGACCGCGCCCGGGATGTGGCCGGCGCGATAGAGGAGCGGATCTTCGTTCGACTCGACCAGGCGGACG
>JBCCOR010000413.1:0-4880 GCA_039025295.1 Acidobacteriota bacterium | reverse complement strand
GCGGCGGCGTCGCCGACGGCGTGGCCCTCGACGCGCACGTCGCGGGCGACGCGCAGCACGCGGTTGGCGGCGTCGGACGCGACCGCGACCAGGTCGTCGCGGCGGCCCGCGATTCGATCGTCGCGGCGGCCGTCCGCCGCGGGCGATGTGTCGGATGCGAGCGGCGCCCGGAGCTGCTCGGTCAGCTGCGCGGCCCGCGTCGCACCGCGCTCGGCCGCGCCGAGCAGCCAGCGCGCCGGGATCGTCAGCGGATTCACGTGGCCGGTCCCAGCGGATCGGGCTGGGCGTAGTAGACCGAGCGCACGGCGCAGCCGAAGGCCGCCGTCTCGGGGCGCGCGACCCGACGACCGGCGCGCAGATCGGCGAGGGCGTCGAGCAGATAGGGCCGGTGGTCGGGATCGTCGGCGTAGGTGAAGTTGTCGATCGCGCCGCGGTACACCGCGCGACCGCGCGCGTCGAGCAGGAACGCCTTCGGGGTTTGGGCCACGCCCCAGGCGCGCGCGACGCGGCCGTCGTCGTCGCGCCCGAGCGATGCGTCGATCGCGCGCCGGCGGCCGGCGCCGCCCACGACCGCGTCGGTCTCGCCTTCGCGCGCGGCGATCAGAAGCAGCGCGAGATCGGGCTCGTCGCGCCGGCGCGCGGCGAGCCAGGCGTCGTAGCGCTGACAGTGGGCGCAGTGGGCCGACCAGAACACGACGGCGAGCGCGCGCGCGCCGGTCTCGATCTGCGCTGCGAGATGGCGGCGCAGATCGAGCGCGCCGCCGTCGAGACGGCGCAGGGGCAGGTCGAGGTCGACCGCGAACCCGATCTCGCGCGGCTGGGCGTCGGGCGCGTCCGCGGACGACGGATCGGCCGGGTCGGAAGCGGAGGGCGGACAGCAGGTCATGGCGTTTTCCGGCAGGGATGGCGCGCGCGCCGTCGGCGGGCGCGTGGATAAGGATGGCTTCGAACGTCGACAATACGTTTTCTCGGCGCGGATGAACAATCGTTCCATTGATTCAATCGAGTTGAATCAATGGGTCAAACTTTTGTAGATCCGCCTCAATCGCGAGCTGGATACGGGCGTGTATCCGTCTTTTGATCAATGGGATGAGTCGACGTTGGGTGGGCGAAGCGCTGGCTCTTTTTTCCGTCATTCGATCTATTGTTGTGCGGCCGGCGTCGCGCAACGATAGGTCAACACCTCGTATGTGTTTCATGTGCGCAGCGTCGACATCGCCGTCCGATCGCGGATCGGACCGCGTCGGCGTCGGCGTCAACCGGAGGAGAGCACATGTCGTCCGATCAGCCCGCGAACCGTCTCGACGTCCGCACCCTGGCGGTGCTGGGCGAGGGGCTCGCCGCCGGCCTGGGGCCGTTCGGCCTGAGCGCGTCGTACCAGCGGCGCAGTTTCCCGACCCTGCTCGCGCAGCAGCTCGACGTCGCGCTGCCGCAGCCGCTGCTGCAGGCGCCCGGCATCGGCCACGCGCCCGGGCAGGCGCCGCTGCCGGTGATCGTGCCGGATCTGCTGCAGACCTCGGTGCTCGAGACGCTGCCGACGCGCGATCATCCGTTCGGTCATCTGGCGGTGCCGGGCTTTCGCGTCGACGACGTGCTCGATCGTCGGCCGACGCCGCCGATCGTGCGCCGCGACGACCCGACCCAGACGCTGACCAACCTGATCCTCGGCATGCCGTCGCTCGAGTGGCGCGGCACGCCGCAGTCGACCGCGGTCGAGCACGCGCGCGCGCGCCGGGCGCAGCTGGTGCTGATCGCGCTGGGCTACACCGAGCTGGTCGAGGCGCTGGTCGACGGGGCGCCGCTGCCCGACGCCGACGCCTTCGCGGCGTCGATGCGGCGCGTGCTCGAGGCGCTGCCCGACGCGGCGCACATCGTGCTCGCGACCGTGCCCGATCCGGCCGCGACCGCCTGGCTCGCCGATCGCCACGCGCTCGCGGCGCTGTGCGCCACCACGCCCGACTTCCTGGCCGCGCAGTACGGCCTGGCCGCCGACGACCGCGTCACGCTGCCGGGGCAGCTGGCGATCGGGCACGCGCTGATGGCGCGCCAGCCGGAGCGGGTGACGCTCGACGGACGGATCGTCTCGGCCGGCGACCGTCGCCGCTTCGCCGACGCCACCACGGCGATCAACGCCGCGCTCAGCCGGCTGGCGATCGACGACGCGCGCGTTGTGCTGCACGATCTCCACGGCGTTTTCCAGCGCGCGGCCGCGCCCGGCGGGATCGAGGTGCCCGGGGGCAAGCCGGTGGGCCGCGGCCTGCTCGACGGCTTCTACCAGCTCAACGGCCTCTACCCGAGCGCCACCGGCCACGCGCTGATCGCCGACGACCTGGTGGCGCGCCTCAACCAGCACTTCGGCGCCGGCTATGCGCGCATCGACGTGGCGGCGGTGCAGATCGACGATCCGATGGCCCTGGCGACCTTGCCGCCGGGTCCGCCGTCGACGGATCGCTTCCGGGTGGCGCGCACGCCCGCCGATCTGCCGCCGTTCGAGATGCCGCCGCCCGAGGCGCTGCCGCCGGAAATTCCGATCCAGACCACGTACCCCAACCAGCCGGGCAAGGCCGACTGCGATCCGCTGATCGGCGTGCCGGGCGGCGGCCTGCCCGATCCGAAGCGGCATGTGCCGCTCGAGCTGCCGGAGGGTCTGCGCCAGACATTGACCCTCAATCCGGCGGGCTCGTATTTCGGCGACGCCCTGCGCGTGGTCGACAGCCCCGGCGACCGGCCGATCTTCCCGGGCTTCCCGGCCTTCGGCCTCGGCGGCGACACGCTCTTCGACGGCCTGCTGCTGACCGACAGTCCGCTGCGCGGCGAGCTCGAGATCGTCTTCGGCGAGCCCGACGCGCGCGGCGTGAGCCGATTCGAGGTGCGCCATCCGAACGGTCTCGTGGGCGACGACGGCGATCTCGCCGGACCGCGCGGCTGGTTCCGCATGCCGTCGCAGCTCAACTTCGTGCAGGACATCCCGGGCCGGGTGTCGTGGGGCGAGCTCGATCTCGCGACCGGCATCGTCACCAACCTGCACTACAACGTCTTGTTCATCAACACGGCGATCCTGGCGCTCTTCGGCGTCAATCCGCATCTGCCGCGGGTGCCGATGATGTTCCCCGGGCCGCCCAACGGCGGCTCGACCGCGGCGCGCTTCGAACAGCGCAGCGACGGACGACTCGACTTCACGTTCGGCGGCCATCTCTTCCTGCCGCTCGGCGTCGCCGTCGGCGACGCGCCGGTGCGCCTGCCGCTGCCGTTCTCGACCCCCGATCTGGCCTGCGCCAGCGTGCCGGCGCGCGGCCTGTCGCTGCATCCGCATCTGCATCTGACGACCGCCGAGCGCGTCGGCGCCGGCGACGACGCCCAGCGTCCGGCGCGCGCGATCGCCCCCGACGCGATGCCGACCGACACCGTGCGCGAGTACGTCGTCGCCGGGCACAGCACGTCGTTCGGCGATGAGTTCGGCCTCGTCGCCGACGCGCTCGGCGGCACGGGCACCGGCCGCGCCCATCTGCAGGGGCGGGTGCGCGTGCAGTTCGGACCGCGCAACGGCGATCTGCTGCCGTTCGCGACGGCCGTGCTGCCGCCGGGCGGCCTCCTGAGCGACGCGCCGGCGCCGCTGCCGTATCTGCCGCCGGGCGTCAGCCGCGGCATGCCGGGCTACAACGAGATCCTGCGCTTCCCGAAAGAGACCTATCCGCAGTCGGATCTGGCCTACATCGACGATCCCTTCAACCTGTCGGTGGGCGCGATCCATCTGCCCACGGGCGAGGTGGTCGGCGATCTGCTGCGGCCCGGCTACGTCGGCCAGGCGCTGTTCACGGCGCTCCTGCAGGCCGAGCCGTGCACGCCGCAGTCGTCGTTCAACTACGCCGGTCCGGCGTGCTTCGAGGCCGGCCTCGGCGACGCCGCGGTGCTGCGCTTCGACGGCGAGGTCTTCATCCCGTATCCCGCGGGCTTCAAATTTCCGTATCCCGACGGCCAACGCGCGTTCGTCGTCGACGCGGGCTCGCGCCTCGATCCGTTCCAGCGCATCCAGGCGATGGACGCCAGTCCGCCGCCGGCGGACGGCCTGCGCGGCGGCGCCGACGACCTGATGTCGTCGACCGGCCGGCGCTTCGGCTACGCCTTCGACTTCCCGGGCGCGAACGGCGGCGGGCCGTCGACCTTCACCTACGTCGATCACGACGCCGACGGCACCTTCACGCTGACCAGCCTGACGTGGATCGCCTTCAGCGCCTCGCGCGGCGCCGACGCGGTCGACACCGTCACCTTCGCCGGCTTCGGCACCTGGAATCAGCCGGGGCGCGACGCGAATCCCCGGACGGGCGCGATGCACCAGGTCACGGCCCACGTGTCGCTTGCCGCCGACGCGCCCTACGTCGGCATCCAGATCGACGGCGGATCGACCTCGAACGCCAACACCAAACCGGCCGACATGGCCACCACCCTGCCATGACCCGCGCGGTCGGGAGTGCATCCACCATGCTTCGTTTCTCTCTTCGCCTCGGCCTTGTGCTCGCCTGCGCGATGCTGGTCGCGGCGGCGCCGCTCGTCGCCGGCAACGGCAACCTGCTGCACGGCGTCGGCGCGGTCAACAGCAGCCTCGGCGGCGTCTCGACCGCGATGAAGACCGACATCATCGGCGCGCTCAACACCAATCCGGCGCTGCTGACCCGCTTCGAGGGCTACGAGATCGGCTTCAGCGCCGAGGTCTTCGACGACCAGCCGATCATCACGGTCGATTTCAACAACACGCCCGGCCGGCCCGACGGCACCTTCACCACCGAGGCCGACACCGAGCTCGGCGTGCTGCCGGCGATCGCGATCGGCTACCGGCCGAAGGGCAAGCGCTGGGCGATCGGCGGCGGCCTGCTGGCGGTCGC
>JBCCOR010000412.1:0-4890 GCA_039025295.1 Acidobacteriota bacterium | reverse complement strand
GCGACGTCGTGCGCGCCGACGTCGCGCCCTACCGCGCGCCGGTCGTCGTCCGCGTCGACGCCGCGGCGCCGGACGTCGATGCGCCGATGCCCGACGCGGTCGACGGTTCCGGCGACGACGCGCGCTTCGCCCTGATCGTCCGCGCGCGCACCAGCCCCGACGGCGCGCCGATGCCCGACGCGCTGTGGCGCAACGCGCTGCTGCTCTGCGCCGCGACCTACGATCTCGACGTTGTCCTCGGCGGCTGGGCGCCGCCCGCCGACGGCGCCGCCGGCGCCGTGCCCGACGCGCTCTACGCCCGGCAAGGCGATCCCGACGTCGCCGCGCCGGCCGCCGTGCTGCTGCGGCTCGACCGCGCGCAACCGCCGTCTCCCGACGCGACGCCGCTGGCCGGCCGGATCGTGCCGCAGATCACCGCGGCCACGGGGCTCGATCGCGATCGCCGCGTCGACGCCGGCGACGAAGCGCTGCCGCGCAGCGGTCCGTACGCGCTGCGCCCGCGCGTCGACGGACGTCCGCATCCCGCGCTGCTCGACGTGCCGCTCGACGATCCCGCCGCGCGGCTGGCGCATGTGCCCGCGCCCGCGACGGCGCGCGAGCGGGACATCCCGGGCGACCGCGGCGCGGCGGCGGACGCATCCGCGGACGGCCTGCTCTTCCTGCTGCCGTTTCTCGCCGTCGGCGGCGCCGAGCGCCTGCTGCTCGATCTGCTCGACGGCCTCACCGACCGCCGCTGCGTGGTGGTCACCCTCGATCCACACCGCGCCCGCCTCGGCCAAACCGTCGACCGCTGCCGGCGGCGCACGCCCTGGATCTACACCCTCGGCGACTGGCTGCCGCGCGCCGCCCACGGCCGCGCCCTCGACTGGCTGATCGCGCAGCACCGCATCGGCGCGCTGGTGTCGTGGAACGGCACGGTGTGGTTCTACGACGAGGCGGCGGCGCTGCGCGCGCGCCATCCGCGGCTGCGCGTCTTCGCCCAGCTCTACAACCACCGCGGCGGCTGGATCGAACACGGCGGGCCGCGCCTCATGGCCGCCGTCGACGGCCATCTGGCGGTCAACCGCGCGATCGCCGACGCCCTCGTCGACCGCGGCGCCCCGGCCGCGCGCGTGCATCTCGTGCACCACGGCGTCGCGCTGCCGCCGATCGACGACGGCAACAGCGAAGCGCGCAGCGCGCGTCGGCGCCAGCAGCGGCGCGCGCTCGATCTGCCCGACGATGCCCTCGTTCTCGGCAGCTTCATTCGCCTGCATCCGCAGAAGCGTCCGCTCGATCTGCTGCGCCTGGCGCAGCGCTTCGCCCCCGGCGGCCGCGACGCGGCGCGCGTCGACCGGCCGGTGCACTGGCTGCTGGTCGGCGGCGGGCCGCTCGACGACGCCGTCGATCGTTTCCTCGCCGAACACGCCCTGCCCAACGTCCGCCGCCTGCCGCTGCGAGCCGACTGCCTGCCGCTCTACGACGCGCTCGATCTCTGCATCATGACCTCGGCCTACGAGGGCCTGCCGATCTTCCTGCTCGACGGCCTCGCGCGCGGCGTGCCGGCGATCGCAACCGCGGTCGGCGAGATTCCCCTGCTGCTCGCGCCCGACGCCGACGACGGATCGGCGGGCGGCGCGCTGATCGCGCGCGTCGGCGATCTCGACGCCTTCGCCGACGCCGTGGTGCGGCTCGCCGACGGCGACATCCGCGCGGCCGCCGCCCGCGCCGGGCGCCGGCAGGTCGCGCGCCATTTCAGCCTCGAACGCTACGTCGCGCGCTACCGCCGGGTGCTGCTCGGCGCGTCCGACGACGCGCGAGCTGCTACGCTCGCGCCATGAGCCCGCCCGACGTCTCCCCCGCCGACGACCCGTCCGCGGCACCGCCGTCGGCGCCCGACGTGCTCACCGCCGATCCGCGGCTGCGCGCCGTCGCGATGGTCGCCGTCGTGGTCTTCGCGGCCCTCGGCTTCGCCGGGCTGTCCTGGCTGCAGGCCGAGGCGGCGCTGATCCAGCAGATGGCGCAGCAGGAGCCCTTGCGGGCGATCGCCCGCTTCCAGCACGCCACCCTGCGGTTCGTGATCGTGCCGTCGCTGCTGCTCGCCCTCACCGCCGTCTGGATGATGCGCCTGGCGCTGCGCGCGCGCCGCGCGGACGCCTATCCGCCGCCCGGCACGCGCGTCGTGCGCGACACGCCGATCGTGCGCGGTCCGGCCGCGCGGCGCAAAGCCGGCTTCGGCCTCGCGCTCGGCGCGCTCGCCCTGACCCTCGCCCTGGCGACGCCGATCGCGGTCGACGTCCTGCTCGACCGCTTCGCCGACGGCATCCAGGAGCGCATCCGCGCCGCGGAAGCCTGGTCCGCCGCGGCCGGCGACGAGCGCTGAGCGCGGCGGGCGTCGACTCAGTCCTCGTCTGCGACCGGCGTCAGCCGCGGCAGCGCGCGCGGATGGTTGGCCAGGACGTAGGCGACGACCGCGTGCGCCGCAACGTTCTGGCGCAGATCGTCCGGATCGACCTGCGCCAGAACGTCGTTGACCGTGTGATGGAGATCGAAGTAGTCGGTGCCGTCCTGGCTCAGATCGAGCAGCGGCACGCCGGCGCGCGGACGCAGCCAGTTGATATCGGCGCCGCCGTAGGGCTCGCGGTCCTCGTACGTGATCCCGAGCGGCGCCAGCAGCGCGAGCAGATCGTCGATCAAGGGCCCCACCGCGGGATCGTTGCGATCGAAGTCGCTGCTCATCGCGTAGACCGCGCCGCCGCCGAAGTCCGACTCCATCGCCGCCACGTGCTTGTCCAGCGACGCGTCGTATACGAGACCGTAGGCGCGCGCGCCCGACAGGCCGAACTCCTCGTTCGCGGCCAGAAACACGCGGATCGTCCGCCGCGGTCGCGCCTCGGGCTGGGCCGCCGCCAGGCGCCCGATCAGGCGCGCCGCCTCGACCACGATCGCGCAGCCGACGCCGTCGTCGAGCGCGCCGGTGCCGAGATCCCAGCTGTCGAGATGGCACGCGAGCAGCACGATCTCGTCGGCCTGCGCGCCGCCGGTGACCTCGGCGAGCACGTTCGCCGACTCGGCCTCGCCGTGAAAACCGCTGCCCATGCCCAGGCGGAACGTCACCGGGCCGCGCGCCAGGAGGCCGGTGAGCTGATCGGCGTCCGGATTCGACAGCGCCGCCGCCGGGATACGCGGCGTATCGGGCCGGTAGCGCATCGTGCCGGTGTGGGCGATGCGGTTGTTCGAGGTGCCGACCGAGCGAATCAGGAGCGCCACCGCGCCCTTCGCCGCTGCCGACGACGCGCCGATCACGCGCTTCATAACCGCCGCGCTGTAGCCCGCGCCCGAGCGCGTGCGCTCCATGCGTTCGTCGATGTAAACGATCTGGCCGCGCGCGGCGTCGGCCGGCAATGCGTCGAGCGCGGCCAGCGATTCGACCCGCAGCACGGGTGCCTCAATACCCACATTCTTCGTGCCGACGCTGCCGCCGAGCGCGACCGCAACCATCGGCTGCACGTGCGGCGCAGTCACTTCCGCGATCATCCCTCCGCGACGCCACACCGGCACCGTCACCGGCTCGGCGCGGACGTTGTCGAAACCCAACTCCTTCAATCGCACCAGCGACCAGGCGACGCCGCGGCGATCGCCGTCGGAGCCGGCCAGGCGCGGGCCGACCTCGATCGTCAAATCGCGGACGAAGGCGTAGGCCTCACTGGTTTCGGGATCGAGCGCCTGCGCCCGCAGCTCGGCGGCGATGCGGGCGGTCGCGGGCTCGACGCCTTGCGCCAGGATCGGTGACGGAACGAACAGCGGCATGAGCAGAAGCGCGACGGCGATCGCGCGCAGAGCCGAGCGCGCAGCGCGGCGGTTCGAAACAGACATGGAAGGCGCTCCTGAGCAGGAAGATCGGACGAAGGGACGCGACGGCGCGCGGTGCGCCGGTGATCGCCGCATCATACCGGCGATTCCGCGCGCGCGGCCGATGCAGCGGCCAGCGGCCGGCTGCGCGACGGAAACCAGCGATCGCGCAGCCGCAGCACCGGCGTCTCGATCAGCTTGGCCATCGCGACGCCCACGACCAGGCTCAGCGCGACGTACCAGGCCCAGCGCTCGGCCAGCGTCAGCGCGCGACCGTAGAGCTTCGGCACCAGCCACTGCGCGCCGACGTGCAGCGCGGGCAGATGCCACAGGTAAATCGAATAGCTGTGCGTGCCGAGGTAGCCGAGCGCGCGCATCGCCGCGCCGTCGGGAAAGCGGCCGACCATCAGCGCCGCGAGAATCGCCGCCGCGCCGATCGCGTTGAGGTTGTAGCCGATCACGGGAATCCACGTCGCGTCGTGCAGCAGCAGGGCGAACGGCGGGGCGAGCAGCAGCGCGCCGCCGATCAGCAGCGCCGCGCGCCGCGGAGCAACCCAGGCCACGAACGCCGCGCGATGGCGATGGTAGGCGTAGGCGAGCACCGCGCCCAGCATCAGCGTGTCCATGCGGATCAGCGTGGGAAAGACGTGCGCGCGGTAGTTGAAGTCGAACGTGTAGGCGTTGATCGCGCGCGCGACGAGCATCGTCAGCGCCATCAGCGCGTAGATGCGCAGCAGCGGATGGAAGGGATCGGCGTCGACGGGTCCGCGCAGCGCCGGCGCCTTCGCCAAATCACCGCGCAGCGTCCACGCGACCGCGGCGGCGAGGAAGAGATAGAAATGCTCCTCGACCGCCAGCGACCACGTGTGGCCCCACAGGCCGGGCACGTAGTTCTGGAAGAAGAGCAGCTCGGCGGCGATCGAGAGCGGCGACACGTCGACACCGCGCAGCCAGCGCACACCCAGCGTGACGGCGATGAACACCCAAAACGCCGGATAGATCTTGAACGCGCGGCGGATCAGGAAGCGGCCGACGCGCACGTCACCGTGGCGCGCGTGC
>JBCCOR010000411.1:0-4906 GCA_039025295.1 Acidobacteriota bacterium | reverse complement strand
GCCGCGGCGCCCGCGCCGCCGGCGCCGGGCCTGTCGGGCGCGCCTGGCCCCGGCACCCCCGGCCCGGGCGCGGCCAATCCAGGGGCCCAGGCCGCGTTCGAGCAGGTGCAAGAACTGCGCACCTTCGTCGCCCAGAACCCGAACAACGCCGACGCCGTGCGCCAGCTGGCCAATCTCAACTTCGACATCAGCAACTGGTCGCGCGCGGTCGAGCTCTACGAGCAGTACCTGACGCTGCGCCCCGGCGATCCCAACGTGCTCACCGATCTCGGCGTCGCGCTCAAGTCGATGAACCGCTTCGACGAGGCGCTGGAAAAGCTGCAGGCGGCGCGCACCGCGGATCCGACCCACTGGCAGGCGCGCTACAACGAGGTGATCGTGCTCGCCTTCGATCTCGATCGCCTCGACGAGGCCGCCGCGCGCACCGACGAACTCGTCCAGATCGCGCCCGACAACCCGACCGTCCAGCGCCTGGCCGACGAGATCGCGCTGCGCCAGCGCGGACTGCCCGGCAGCTGAGATCACACCGCGTGCTGCGCTGGCTCATCCTGATCGGCCTCGCCTTCCTGCTGGCGCGCGTGCTCGACCGCGGCGTGCGCCAGCTACTGCGTAGCGCGACGCCGAATACGACATCCGCAGCGCGGTCGGCCCGCGCGCCGACCGCGCAGTCGATCGTGCTGGTCGGCTGCGTGCGCTGCGGCCGCCACGTGCCGCGCGCGCGCACCCGCCGGGCGCGCGCAGGTGAGCTGGACGCGGCGCACGCGCGTGTCGGTGGACGATCGCCGCGCGTCTGCATCGACGACGCCTGCGCCGATCGGTGAGCGCGCCCGACGATCCGGCGCCCGCGCATCGCTTCGTCGAGATCGCGGTGCCGGTACCCCTGCCCGGGGCGCTGACGTATCGCACGACCGACAACGGTCCGCCGCCGCAGATCGGCTGCCGCGTGCGCGTATCGGTCGGACCGCGCAAGCTGATCGGCGTGGTCGTGGCGACGCGCGCCGCGCCGCCCGACGGCATCACCGCCAAGCCGCTGATCGACGTGCTCGATCTCGAGCCGGTGGTGCCCGCCGCGCTGCTGCAGCTGGCGCGCTTCGTCGCCGACTACTACCTGGCGCCGATCGGCGAGGCCGTGCGGCTGATGGTGCCGCGCGATCTGCCGCCGTGGGGCGATCAGCGCATCGCCCTGACCGACGGCGGCGCGCTCGCCCCGCCACGCGACAGCCGCGAAGCCGCGGTGATCGACAGCCTGCGCGACGCGCCGCGCCAGCGCCTGGCGACCCTGGTCGCGTCGGTGCTCGAACGCGCCGGCGGCGAGAACGACGACGACGATCTCGACCGCGACGCGATCGCCGCCACCGTCGAACGCCTGCGACGCGACGGACGCGTGCGGCTCGAGCAGCCGGGCGCGCGCGCCGGCCTGCGCTACGTCAAGGCGGTCGAGCTGCGCCCGGTCGACGACGACGTCCGCGCCGCGGCCGTGGCGCGCTCGCCCAAGGCCCGGGCGGTGCTCGACCATCTCGCCGCGCTCGGTCGGCCGGCGACGCTCAGTGAGATTACCGCCGCCGCCAGCTGCGGTCCGTCGGTGGTGCAGCGGCTCGAAGCGAAGGGTGTGCTGCGCAGCTTCACGCAGCCCCAGCGGCTGCGGCTCGATCGCCATCGCCTCGACCTGCGCGCCGACGACGCCGCCGACGCGCCCAAGATCCTGCGTCCCGATCAAGCGACGGCGTTCGAGGCCCTCGAGACCGGTCTCGCGTCGGGCGGATTCGCGCCGTTCCTGCTCGCCGGCATGACCGGCTCGGGCAAGACCGAGGTCTATCTGCGCCTGGTCGACGCCGCCCTCGCCATCGGCCGCACGGCGATCCTGCTCGTGCCCGAGATCGCGCTCGTGCCGGCCCTGGCGCGCACCGCCAGCCGGCGCTACGGCGACGATCTCGCCATCTTGCACTCCAACCTGACCGGCGCCGAGCGCCAGCAGGAGTGGCAGCGCGTGCGGCGCGGCGCGGCGCGGGTCGTGCTCGGCCCGCGCTCGGCGCTCTTCGCACCGCTCGCCAACCTCGGCGTGATCGTGGTCGACGAGGAGCACGACGGCGCCTACAAGCAGGATCAGATGCCGCGCTACAGCGGCCGCGATCTCGCCCTGCTGCGGGCGCGCAACGCCGGCGCGGTGGCGGTGCTGGTGTCGGCCACGCCCAGCCTCGAGAGCCGTCACAACGTCGCGCAGGGCAAATTGCGTCCGCTCGAGCTCGTCCAGCGCGCGGGCCGCAGCGGCCTGCCGGCGGTCGAGCTGATCGATCTGCGCACCGCCGGCGCGCGGCGGCTGCCCGGCGGCGACGTGCCGCTGACCGAGCCCCTGCTCGAGGCGATCGGCAGTACCCTCGCCGCCGGCGACCAGGTCATCCTGCTGCGCAACCGCCGCGGCTTCGCGCCGATCGTGCTGTGCCGCGCCTGCGGCGACGACCAGCGCTGCGCCGACTGCGGCCTGCCGATGACCTACCACCGCCGACGCGATCGCCTGATCTGCCATCACTGCGACGTCGAGCGCCCGGTGCCGCGGCGCTGCCCGTCCTGCGGCGAGGCTGCGCTCGAGCCGATCGGCGCCGGCACCGAGCGGGTCGAGCAGCGCCTGCGCGCGCACTTCCCGGAGGCCGCGATCGACATCCTCGACGCCGACGCCGGCCAGCGTCCGGGCGGCGTCGCCGAGGTGCTGATGCGCTTCGGCAGCGGCACCACCCAGCTGCTGGTCGGCACGCAGATGGTCGCCAAGGGCCACGACTTTCCGCGCGTCGCCCTCGCCGGCGTGCTCTCCGCCGACAGCTACCTCGGCTTTCCCGACTTCCGCGCGGTGGAGAAGACCTACGCTCTCCTGACCCAGCTCGCCGGCCGCGCCGGGCGCGGTGATCGTCCCGGACGGGTGCTGATCCAGACCTACCATCCGACGCACTACGCCATCCGCGCCGTCGCCCAGCACGACGACCGCGCCTTCGCCGACGAAGAGATGCACTTCCGCCGCGCCTTCCACTATCCGCCGTTCACGCGCATGGTCCAGCTGCTCGGCCAGCACAAGGACCGCGACGTCCTCGCCGCCGCGATGACAGAGATCGCGCGCGCGCTGCGCGACCGCGCGCGCGATCACGCGCCGGACATGCGCCTCACCGGGCCCGCCGAGGCTGCGCGGCCGCGGATCAAGAACCGCTGGCGCATGCAGATCCTGCTGCGCGATCCCTCGGGCGCGCGCCTGCGCCAGCTGGTGCGCGCGGTCCTGCCGACCCGTCCGCCCGGAGGCATCGATCTCGTCGTGGACGTCGATCCGCTGGATCTGATGTGAGCCTCGCGAGGGTTTGACGCCCGCTGTTGCGCTTGCTAGCTTGTCGCCATGGTCGCTGCCGATGCCGATTTCGAACAGCCGCTGATCGAGCTCCGCCGCCGCATCCACGAGCTGGAGCAGGCGCCCGACGCCGATCGCGAGCACAGCCAAGAACTGGAGCGGCTGCGCGGTGCGCTGCGCAAAACCACCCACGAGGTGATGAGCAAGCTCACCCCGTGGCAAAAAGCGCTGCTCGCGCGGCATTTCGAGCGCCCCTACGCCCTCGACTACATCGAACGCCTGACCGATGAGTGGATCGAGCTGCACGGCGATCGCGGCTTCGCCGACGATCCCGCGATCGTCTCCGGCCTGGCGTCGTTCCGCGGTCGCTCGATCGCGATCATCGGCCATCAGAAGGGCCGCGGCACCAAAGAGCGCATCCGCCGCAACTTCGGCCAGCCGCGCCCCGAGGGCTACCGCAAGGCGCTGCGCGTCATGCGCCTCGCCGAGCGCTTCCGCCGGCCGATCGTGACGCTGATCGACACCCCCGGCGCCTATCCCGGCATCGGCGCCGAGGAGCGCGGGCAGGCCGAGGCGATCGCACGCAACCTGATCGAGATGGCCTCGCTGACCGTACCGATCGTCTGCGTCGTCACCGGCGAGGGCGGCAGCGGCGGCGCGCTCGCGCTGGGCGTCGGCAACCGCGTCTACATGCTCCAGTACAGCATCTACTCGGTGATCTCGCCCGAGGGCTGCGCCGCGATCCTGTGGAAAGACCAAAACCGCAAGGAAGACGCTGCCAAATCGCTGCGCCTGACCGCCGAAGATCTCCATCGCCTGGGCGTGGTCGACGACATCATCGCCGAGCCGCCGGACGGCGCGCATACCGATCCCGACACGGTCGCGGCCGCGGTCGGCGACACGATCGAGCGCGCCTTCACCGACCTCGCCGAGCTCGACGCCGACGCCCTGATCGCGGATCGCTACGCCAAGTTCCGCGCCATGGGCGCGTTTCAGGAGAGGTAGCGGCCCTGCACGACACCGTCGTCTGGTCCGCTGCCGAGATTCCCCCCGACGCCGACGCTCTCGAGGCCGCAGGCCATCCGCGCTGGTGGGCGATCCTGCTCGCCCGGCGCGGCGCCGCCAGCGCCGAAGACGCCGAAGCTTTCCTCCATCCCGCGCTCGACCAGCTGCACGATCCGCGCGCCCTCGGCGGCATGGACGACGCCGTGGCCCGCCTGCTGCGCGCGCGCGACGCCGGCGAGACCGTCGTTTTGGTGGGCGATTACGACGTCGACGGCGTCACCGGCACGGCCCTGCTGGTGGCGGTGCTGGGCGCCTGCGGCCTGCGCGTGCGGCCGATCCTGCCGCATCGCCTGCGCGACGGCTACGGCTTCCAGCCGGTGCACGTCGAGCGCGCGCGCGCCTTCGAAGCCGGCCTGATCGTGACCGTCGACTGCGGCACCTCGTCGCACGCCGCGATCGCGGCGGCGCGGCAGGCCGAGATCGACGTTCACGATCAGGCCGGCTTCGAAGGCGCGCGCGCGCTCGACGTGCACCGGCTGGAAGCCGTAGCCGTCGCGCAGGCGATGCGGCAGGATC
>JBCCOR010000410.1:0-4917 GCA_039025295.1 Acidobacteriota bacterium | reverse complement strand
CGACGGCCTCCAGCAACCTACCCGGAGATGTGACGACCACCGCGCTAGAGAGCGCCGAGCGAGACGGACGGCCCGCGAACTCCCTCCCTATTTGGTCTTGCTCCGCATGGGGTTTGCCGTGCCTCCGCCGTCGCCGCCGGAGCGGTGCGCTCTTACCGCACCGTTTCACCCTTACCCGCGGCGTGCCGCGGGCGGTTTGTTTTCTGCTGCACTTTCCGTCGCGTCGCCGCGCCTCGCCGTTGGCGAGCATGCTGCCCGTCGGAGTTCGGACTTTCCTCCCCCGCCGCTGGATCGACGATCCGCGACGGCGGCGACCACCCGGTGACCTCCGGCGCGATCAGCCTATCGCCCGACCGTGCTCGGCGCCAGCGGCTTGAAGCGCACGATGCGGTACGTGCCATCCGCCGCCATCTCGCCGTTGTTGAGCGGCGGCATGCGGTGCAGCTGGTTGACCGTGACGTAGAAGAAACCGTCGGGCCCGTAGCTCATGCCGTCGGTCCACGACAGCTGTGGATCCTCGATCAGCTGCGCGTAGCGGCCATCGGGCCGGGTGACGCCGATGCCGTTGCCGGGCAGATCGGTGATGTAGACGTTGCCCGCGCCGTCGACGCTGATGCCGTCCGACACCGCCTTGTCGCCGTAGCGCTCGATGCGCGACGCCAGGGTCGCGTCGTCGAGCGACGGATCGGCGAGATCGTCGGCGCGCAGGCGGTAGAGCGAGCGGCCGCTCATCGCGCCGTAGTACACCCAGGTGTAGCTGGGGTCGATGGTGATCGGATTGAGACCGATGCGCGGCTCGACGGGCTTGCCGTTTTCGACCGGCGTGCGCACCGGCGTGCCGTCGATCACCATGCGCGCCTCACGCGTCTCTTCGGGCTGCAGCGACGTATGGCCGTGCAGCACCCGGCGCGCCGTGCCGGTGTCGAGATCGACGACCACGATCGCCGGCGTGCTCGCGCCGACCAGATCGCCGCGGCTCATATCGGCGATATAGGCGCGCCGGCGCAGCGCGTCGACGGCAAGGTCTTGGAAGAATGAATTCGGCTGCACGATCGGCGCCGGCAAATGGATCACCCGCGCGAGGCGCTCGGCGCGCGTGTCCCACCCGACCAGCTTGGGCGGCGTCTCGGCGCTGCCCGCGTCAAGCATCCACACGACGCCCTGCGGGTCGCTGACGATGCCGATGATCGCCGCGATGCCGACGCCGTCGGGCCCGGGCGCGCCGCTCCAGGCCGGCGTTGGATACGGACGCGTGGTGCCGTCGGGCAGCAGCTCGACGACCCGCTGCTCGGGTGCGCCGAAGGGATGCAGGCTGAGGATCAGCCGACCGCTCGGCGTCACGGCGACGTTGCCCGGCGGCGCGTCGAGGGTCGCGACAACCTCGAAGTCCGGCGCCGACGCGTCGGCCTGCGCACGTGCGACGCCGGTGAGCGCCACGAGCGCGATCAGCGCGAAGAGCGTGGCGGCGATGCGTCCGACGCGCGCGGCCCGCGCGCGGGGTGAACAATGCGAGAGCGTGAGCGATCCGACCATGGCGATCCCCTCTGGAACGTTGACTGAAAACAGCACGGGACGATCGGTCTCGTGACTACCTGTCTTGTTGCCCACGCGGGCCGTACGGTTACGGCCTGCTCCGCCCCGTCAGCCGCTGCGATCGATGCGCGACAGCGCGAGCGACGCGTCGGCGTGGCCGGGCTGCGCGGCGAGCGCGGCCTTGTACTGCGCCCGCGCCGCGTCGCGCATGCCCATCACCTCGAGCTGGCGTCCGTATTCGACGCGGATCGCCGGATCCTGCGGCTTCATCTCGATCGCGCGCTCGAAGTTGGTCACCGCGTGACGGTACCAGCTCGGATTGCGCCCCTGCGTCTTCGCCAGGAGCAGCAGCGACTCCGGCTGTGGATCGAGGCGCGTCGACTCCTTGAGCAGATCGACCGCCGCCGAGTAGTCGGCGTTGTTGAGCGCGTTGGCGGCCTGCAGATACTGCTCGCGCGCGACGCGCTTCTTCTCGGCCGCGCGCTGTTCGGTCGCGATGTTCTGCTTGATCTGGATGCCGTGATCGGCGTTGTACTGCAGGCGCAGCTCGGGATTGGAGAGCGTGATGTACGCCTCCGCGGCGCGCTCGAAGAGGACGTGGAAGGTTTCGTCCTGCCCGCCGAAGCCGAGCGCATCAGCGTGCCGCGGATGGACGAGTCGCGCCACGTCGCGAAACGCCGTATGCACGCGCTCAGGCGGCGCGCCCGGCGGCAGATCGAGCCAGCGGTAGTGGTTGTCGTCGCCGATCCGGCGCAGGCGCTCGGCGATGCGATGGCGATGGGCGTTGGCGTCGATCCGCAGCGGCTCGTCGATGAGATCGTCGGCGATGCGATCGAGAAAGCCCTGCACCGACGAGCGGCTCGCGCCGCCGCCGTCGGTCTTGCGCTGGGCGAGTACGCCGCCGCCCGACGGCGATGCGCCGCTCTTCGAAGCCACCGCTGCGCGCTCCTCGCCGATCGCCGTGCCGCCGGCGCCCACGCGCCGCGCGAGACCGACCGCCTGCAGCTGGGCCAAACCGCGCAGCGCGTCGGCCGGATCGAGGCCGGCACCGCGCTGGATGGCGCCGACCCGGGTCGGATCCTGCACCAGCGCGACGACGCGCGTCATCTCGGGGGCCAGGCCGGGAAGCTGGGCGAGCGCCGGCGTGTCGTGATCGGCGACGTAGCGCGCCGCCTTGCCGCCGAGATGGCGCAGCAGCGTGTCCTCGTCCCAGCCCTCGACCGCCAGCGCCAGCACCACGCTGACCATCGGCACCGGACCGACCAGACCGCTCTCGTCGGGCAGCACGGGGCGGAACACCGCCACCGGCGCCAGCGGATCGCCTTCGGCGCTGGGCAGCTTGCGCACCCGCTCGATCAGCGTGCGCGCGATGTCGGTGCCCATCGAGTCCAAGATCGGATCGGCCGCCGGACGCGCGCGCACGGTGTCGTCCTTGAGGCGTTCGGTGAGGAACATCGACAGCTCGTGGCTGCGCTCGAGATAGACCTCGCCCTCGCGCACGTGCAGCACAGGCTGCTCGTCGCCCACATCGAGGGCGATGGTGCCGGTCTGGCGTTCGAGGTAGGCGGTGCGGACGACGTCGAGGAGGCTGTTCATGATGCGGGCACTGCGGGAAGGCTGCGCGAAGCGGGGACGGCGCGCGCACGGCGGGTCAGCGATCGACGCGCGCCGTGCCGACGCGCGGAATCAACAAGGCATGGAGCATGCGGAGTTTACTCGGGATTGGCATCGCCGGCCAGCCCGCCGACCGCGGCCGTCTCGGCACCGGGCGTTTCGGCCGTCGCCGGGGCGTCGTCGTCGGCGTGCAGCTGCGCGTGGACGTCGCGCGCCAGGTTGTCGCCGAGCACGCTGCGCAGATCGTCGAGCGAGGCCGCGCGCACGCCCGCGAAGCTGCCGAACGCCTTGACCAGGCGCTTGCGACGCGCCGGCCCGATGCCGCGCAGGCCGTCGAGTCCGCTGCGCACGGTGCGCGTGCTGCGCCGACGACGATGGCGGCCGACCGCGAAGCGATGCGACTCGTCGCGCACGGTGATCAGCAGCTGCAGGGCCGGATCGTCGCGCTCGAGCCGCAGCGGCTGCGGCCGATCGGGCAGATAGAGCTCCTCCTCGCGCTTGGCCAGGCCGACGATCGGCGTCTCCTCGACGCCGAGGTCGGCGAGCGCTGCGAGCGCCGCGTTGAGCTGGCCGCGGCCGCCGTCGATCAGGATCAGATCGGGCATCTGGCCGATCTCCTCGAGCACGCGGCGGTAGCGGCGTCCCACGGCCTGCTTCATCGCGCCGAAGTCGTCGGGCAGCTGAATGCCTTCTATGTTGAAGCTGCGGTAGTCGCCCTTGCGCATGCGCCCGGCCTCCCACACCACCATCGACGCGACCGTGTCGCTGCCGTGGAAGGTCGAGATGTCGAAGCCCTCGATCCGGCTCGGCGGCTCGGGCAGATCGAGCTGCTCGGCCAGGCGAGCTGCGCCGACGATGCGGCCGTCGGCGCGAAAGCGGCGCTTGAACGCGAGCTCGGCGTTGCGCATCGCGAGCTTGACGCGGTCGGCCTTGACCCCGCGCGACGGCATGCGCAGATAGACCCGCTCTTCCTTGCGCTGGCTCAGCCATTCGACCAGCGCGTCTTCGCCCTCGATCGGCTCGGGCAGGTGGACTTCCTTGGGAATGAAGGTCGTGCGGTCGTAGATCTGCGGCAGCACGGCCGACAGCAGCGCGCCGGCGGTGAGCTCGCCCTGGCGCTCCCAGAAGAGTTCGCGGCGATCCATGATCTGGCCACCGCGCATCACCAGCGTGGTGACCGCAGCGTTGCCGCCCTTGCCGACGTGCACGCCGTAGACGTCGACGTCCTCGCCGCGCACCGACGCCATCTTGCGCCGGCGTCCGATCTCCTCGACTTCTTGCATGAGATCGCGCAGGCGCGCGGCCTCCTCGAATTCGAGATTCTCCGACGCCTGCTGCATCTGCCGGCGCAGATCGCGCAGCAGCTCGTCGTTGCGCCCGGCGAGGAAAAGCTTGGCCTGCTCGACCGCGGCGGCGTACGTCGCGTGGGTCGTCAGGCCGTCGACGCACGGCCCGAGGCAGCGCTTCATGTCGTAGTAGAGGCACGGCCGCGCGAGCGAGCCGTCGATCTCGATCCGGCAGGTGCGCACCTGGAAGAGCTTCTGCACCAGCTTGATCGCGCGCCGAGCGAGGCCACCGGGCAGGTACGGCCCGAAGTAGGCGGCGCCGTCGTTGCGGATGCGGCGAGTGAACGCGATGCGCGGGTAGTCGTGGCGCATCGTCAGCTTGAGATACGGATAGGTCTTGTCGTCGCGCAGGCGGATGTTGAAGCGCGGCTTCTTGGTCTTGATCCAGTTGTTCTCGAGAACGAGGGCCTCGGCCTCGTTGTCG
>JBCCOR010000409.1:0-4920 GCA_039025295.1 Acidobacteriota bacterium | reverse complement strand
GGTTCGCAGGCTGCGCTGAGGCATGCGCGCCGCGAGGCTAGCGATTCATCCTGACGCGGATCATTTCGCTGGTCCTCGGCGCAACGAACGTAATCTGACCGTCGCGTGTCACCATTCAGCGAACCGCGCAAAACCGCATCAGCACCGCCGCCGCGGCGTCGAGATCGACCGCCTTGACGAGCACGTAGTCGGTGTCGAAGGTCGAGATCGCGAAGATGCTGATCTTCGCCTCGGCGAGCGGATTCGCCAGGGACGCCAACACGCCCGTCAGTCCGAAATCGAGCGGACCCTCGACCTTGAACGCGCGCCAGTCGGGTTCGCAGCGCATCGTCGCCGGCACATCGTCCGGCACGTCGGCGGCGGCACACACGACCGAGAGCTCGTCGGCCGTGCGGCTGATCGACACCAGCGGACCCGACGTCGCCCACGCGGGCCAGTCGGCGCCCGGTGGCAGGCGGCACACGACGAGGTCGGTCGGCAGAATCGTGAGGGTCAGCTGGCTCATGGTGCGGTCTCCGGGTTGGCGGCGTGGTGATGATGATCGTGCGCCCCGGCCGACGTCGGCAGCGACGCCAAGGGCACGATCGGCGCGTCGACCGGCGCGGCAACGCCCGAACCTTCGCGCACGCGCACGATGCGGTCGAGCGGCACGTCGTCGATCGCGTCGACCGTGCCGCTGCCCGGCCAGCGGATCGTCAGGCGCCGAATCGCCGTCGCCGCGCCCAGGCCGATCTCGGCCTGCAGGCTCGAGCCGCCGAAGCTGCCCGCGTGGCCGACCAGGGCATGGATCGTGCGCGCGTCGCCGTCGGCGTCGACCACCTCGATCGCGATCCGCGCGCCGAGGCCGTCGCGGTTCGCCGCAACGCCCTCGAGCCGCACCGTCAGCCAGCGCGGACGCGCGTCAGTGTCGCGGTCGTTGAGCGGATTGAGGAAAAGCGCGTTGGGAAACACGTCGCCGCTCCAGGCGCCGCCGAGGACGTGGTAGATGTCCTGATCGCCGTCGTTGTCGAGATCCGCCCACGCGACGCCGTGGCCCTTCTGCAGATGGCCAACGCGCGCTGCGACCGTCGCGTCGACGTAGCGCGGCGCGCCCGGCTGGCCGCTGTGCACCAGGAGGCGATTCGGCAG
The DNA here is from genome assembly GCA_039025295.1 of Acidobacteriota bacterium. Lineage (GTDB taxonomy): Bacteria > Acidobacteriota > Thermoanaerobaculia > Multivoradales > J023 > JBCCOR01. Next base: position 3,792 of record JBCCOR010000409.1, on the reverse strand, counting down.
GAGCGCGCGCAGATCGGGCGCGCCCGTGCCGAGGTAGGCGTCGGGATAGCCGTCGCCGTTGACGTCGCCGTGGTTCGCGCCCATCGCGTAGTAGATGCCGTCGAGCCCCGCCGACGCCGACGCGTCGTCGAACGTGCCGTCGCCGCGGTTGCGGTAGAGGCGCGCGCGCGGCGCGGCGGTCGGCGCGCCGAGCAGATCGGCGATGCCGTGCTCGACGCTCGCCGCCGCGAAATCGACCGGGAAGCTCGCCACGAAGAGATCGAGCCAGCCGTCCTGATCCGCGTCCCAGAACCACGTCGCAAACGCGTTCTCCGGCAGCCCGACGCCGGCCTCGGCGGTTGCGTCGACGTAGCGTGGCAGTCCGTCGTCGCCCACGCCCTCGTGGCGCAGCAGGACGTTCGGCTCGAGCATGCGCGAGACGTAGAGATCGGGATCGCCGTCGTTGTCGACGTCGCCGAAGGCCGCGCCCTTGACGTAGCCGCGCACCGCCGCGCCCGATGCCGCCGCAACGTCCTCGAAGCGCGGCACGCCGTCGGCGCCGACGCCGAGGTTGCGGTAGAGCCGCGAGGGCACGCCCGCGCGCGGCGTCGACTCGTGGCCGACGAAGAGATCGAGCCGGCCGTCCCCGTCGACGTCGGCCCAGGCCGCGGTCTGGGTCGGATGCGTCTCGAGCAGGCCCGCCGCCTCGGTGACGTCCTCGAAGACGACCGCGCCCGACGCATCAGGGCCGCGGTTGAGCAGCAGCGAATTCGGATGGCGTCCGTTCGGCCCGAGCCACGCGCCGCGCAGCACGAGAACGTCGGTGCGGCCGTCGCCGTCGGCGTCGGCGTGGACCAGGTTCAGGCCGCCGGTCAGGCCGTCGAGGCCCGCGGCCGACGAGACGTCCTCGAACGTGCCGTCGCCGCGGCTGCGCAGCAGGCGCAGCGGATGATCGAAGCCCCACGACGACGCCATGACGTCGAGCCGACCGTCGTCGTCGAAGTCGGCGATCGCCGCGCCGCCCGAGAGCTGCGCCACGGCGACATCCGCCGCGTGGCCGACGTTGCGCAGCGCGTGCACGCCCGGCGGCAGCGCGCCGTCGACGCGCGGCAGATCCACCGCGATCGCGTCGGCGGCGAGGATCTCGGCGGATGCGGCCGGGCCGAGCGCCTGCCGCGCGATGTGCAGCAGCCAGCGCGCCGTGACGTCGTCGGGATCGTCCGCGAGAAGCGCCTGGTACGCCCCTGCCGCGCGCCGCGCGCCCTCGGTCCGCTGGTGAATGGCGCCGTCGCGCAGCGGCAGGATGCACATCTCCGGCGCATGGCCGTCGAGGCAGTTCTCCTGCTCCGCCAGGCGCATCGCCGCGATCGCCTGATCGTGCCGGCGCGCGCGCACGTAGCCCGCGGCGAAGCGGCCCGAGTCGTCGTCGATCTGCGGCAGGATCGCGTCGTACAGCGCCAGCGCCTCGGCGCTGCGTCCCGCGAGCAGCAGCGCCTGCGCCCGGCGCGCGTCGTACTCGATGCGGCTGCGCGCGTCGGCGGGCGGCGGAATCTGTTCCAGATAGGCGAGCGTGCGGTCGACCGCGAACGGCGCCGTGCGGTGGTCGGCCGCATCGGCGATCGCCTCGAGCCGCGCCGCCATCGCGCGCGTCGACGCCGGCCGCGGATCCTGCGTCGCGTCGGCCGCCGCGTCGCCCGACGGCGCGTCCCCGGCCGGGCCGCAGCCGAGCGCGAGGAGCAGCGCGATCGCGAGGGAGATCCGCATCCTCCACCGGCGCCCGTCCGCGCTTGTGAGGTTGCCCGTCGGCGCGCTAGCCTGGACGGCGCCCGCCGGCGCACCGCGCCTTTCGCCCATCGTTTCCATACCGCCATGCTGCCATTCTTCCCGTCCGTTCGCATCCCCGCGCCGCGCCCGATCGCGCTGCTCGCCCTCGCGCTCGTCCTTCTGCCGCCTGGCGCCCGCGCCGACGATCCGCCGGCGACGAAGGCCGCATCCGCCGACGCGGCGCGCTTCGCCGACGTCACCGCGCAGCTCGGCATCGACTTCGTGCATCAGGACGCCCGCTTCGGCCTCAAGTACTACGTCGAGACCGCGGCCAGCGGCGGCGGCTGGTTCGACGCCGACGGCGACGGCGATCTCGACCTCTACCTGATCAACGGCGCCGCCACGCCCGGCTCGTCGATCGAAGGCACGCCGCGCAACGCGCTGTATGAGAACCGCGGCGGCCGCTTCGTCGAGATCGGACGCGCATCGGGCACCGACGACGACGGCTACGGCATGGGCGTGTGCGCGGGCGACGTCGACGGCGACGGCCGGCTCGACTTCCTGGTCACCAACTACGGCCCCGACCGCCTCTACCGCGCCCGCGACGACCGCGCCCTCGGCGACGGCCGCTTCGAGGAGATCGCGGCGAAGGCCGGCGTCGACGACCCGCGCTGGGGCGCGAGCTGCGCGTTCGGCGATCTCGACGGCGACGGCGATCTCGATCTCTACGTCACGCACTACGTCGACTTCCGCTACGACCAAAACCCCTTCTGCGGCGACCGCGCCCGCAACCTGCGCGCCTACTGCCGCCCCGAGGCGTTCCCGGGCGTCGCCGACAGCCTGTTCCTCAACCAGGGCGACGGCACGTTCATTGAGGACGGCAAGGCCCGCGGCATCGTCCACAGCGCCGACGAGAAGGGCTTCGGCGTGGTCCTGGCAGACATCGACGACGACGGCGATCTCGACATCTACGTCGCCAACGACGGCACGTTGAACCGCCTGTACCTCAACGACGGCAAGGCCCGCTTCACCGACGAGGCGCTGCTCGCGGGCGTCGGCCTCTCGGGCCGCGGCGTCGCCGAGTCGGGCATGGGCGTCGATCTCGGCGACGTCGACGCCGACGGCCGCCTCGACGTCCTGGTGACGAACTACTCGATGGAGACCAACACGCTCTACCGCAACGAGGGCGATCTGCTCTTCGAGGACGTCTCGTCGAAGATCGGCCTGGGCGTGGCGTCGTATCCCTACGTCGGCTGGGGCGTGACCTTCTTCGACATGGAAAACGACGGCGATCTCGACGTCGCGGTCGCCAACGGCCACGCGGTCGACAACATCGAGATCTTCGAGGCTGGTTTGCAGTATGCGCAGCCGAATCAGCTTTTTGAGAACGCTGGCGACGGGCGCTTTCGGGAGGCGGCGGCGGTTGCCGGGGCGGCGTGGAGCGAGGCGCACGTGAGTCGCGGCTTGGCGATCGGCGACTACGACGACGACGGGCGGCTCGATGTGCTCTTCACCCACACCAACGACGCGCCGCAGGTGCTGCGCAACGTTGGGCCGACCGGGCACTGGGTGGGCGTGCGGCTGGTTGGGCCGGCGAAGAATCCGCTCGCGATCGGGGCGCGGGCGACGCTCGACGTTGGCGGCAAGACGCTTCGAAGGGAGGTGCGCAGCGGGGGGAGCTTCCTGGCGCAGAGCGATTTGCGGCTGCATTTCGGGCTCGGCGCAGTGGCGCCTGAGGATCCGCTGGTGGTCAACGTGCGCTGGGCGGATGGGCATGTGCAGCGGGCGAAGATCGACGGGGTGGATCGGTACGTTGAGGTGCGGTATCGGCGGTGAGGCGTGATCGGGGTCCTGCGGCGAACGCACGGACACGCGATCAGGAGTGGGGCGGTGGACGCACGGACGCGTGATCGGGAGCGGGGCGGTGGTCGAACGGACGCGTGATCGAGGACGGGGCGTTGGCCGCACGGTTACCTGGGGTTTAAACCCCAGGCTACGCGCCTTCGACGCTTCGCGTCTTCGGCAGACCGCCTCACGGCGGCCCGCCCC
>JBCCOR010000408.1:0-4923 GCA_039025295.1 Acidobacteriota bacterium | reverse complement strand
TTGATCCAGCTCGCCGCAACGCCAAGTCGTCCACTGGCCGCACGCGTCTGGACAGACGACGTCACGGCCGCCGATCTCGTCCGGCGGCTGGTCGGTGGGCATGGTGGTCGTCCCGATCTTCTCGACAAGGCGTCCCTCGACCGCCTCGCCGTCGACGCGCCGCACGCCTTGGGACGCTGGATCGGTCCCGATGAGTCGGTCACGGTGGGCGACTTGCTCGACGAGCTCGCGCAGTCGATCGGCGCGGCGTGGGGCGGGCATCCCAAGCGGCGGAAGGTTGTGATGCACGTGTTGCCCGATCCTACGACCGCGGTGCCAGATTGGATCGTGCGCGACCCGCAGATCTTCCGGATCGAGGCGTCCGTCCAACCGCCGCCGCCTGCGTCCGTCACGCTGCAGGGGATGCGCAATGCGGTCGTTCTGACGGCGGATCAGGTGGCGGGCGTCGTCGCGCGGCACACGGCGTGGGCTGCGCATCTCGCGCGGCCGCACGTCGATCAACGGGCGTCCGACGATGTTGCCGTAGGCAGTGAAAACCCTGCCGCTCGCGACGATCCACCGATCCTCACCTGGCATACCACGCGAGCTGGTCTTGCTGCGGAAACTGAACGGCGTCTGCAGCTGTTACAGGGTGACGACGTGGTCGGTGGGCGCGAAGTGCTTCTGATCGACGTCGTCGATGACGTCCTCGGGCTCGACTGGGCGACTGCGGTCGTCGAGTTGCAGAGCGTGCGGCACGTGACGACGGCGAGAAGCAAGCGGTTCGTGCTGCTTTCCGTTGAAGTCGACGGGCGCCCGCGCGTGCCGGCGGTGCTGTGGGGTTAGAGCACTTCCCACAGATCGAGCGTCACGTCGACCGACGCCGGCGCGCGTTCGAGATGGACCTGAGCCCGCTGCTCGAGACGCCCGTTCGACGTCTCCACCTGAAACACGCCGCTGAGCACGGGCGCCAGCCGCGACGCGTCGGCGTCACCGGAGAAGAGCGCCACATACACCTGATGCGTCCCGATGCCGCGCAGCAGCGCGTCGACCCTTGCGAGGACAGCGTCGAGTTGAATGGTCTCGGCTTTGATCGTGAGCGGCAAGCCAAGGCCGCGAACGGTCGTGCCCGGCTGCGCGTGGCGGACGCCGTCGGGCGTTTCGTCTTGATAGGCGCCCACATAGCGCACGCGCATCGTCCAGTCACGCAGCAGCGTCAGACCGGGCACCGACGGGCCGGCGATCAGCTGGCGAGCGCCGACCACCGTCGAATCGTTGCTCTGCATGCGTCGCAGGTACACGCGCCAGTGGCGCAGCGCGGTCGCCGGCTGACCACTGGGCAAGGCACCGAAGATCGAGGCGCCGGTCGTGCGCTTGGACGCAGGTGCGTCGATCGGCGCGCACGCCGGCGACGCAGGCGCGGCCGGCAACCATCCGGCGTCGTGATGCGCGTTTGTCAGGTGCGGCGCGGCGATCCATCGCACGTCCGCAATCGCTGCGGTGCCGTCGCCTTTCACATGCTGCGCGCGCACGACCACGCGATCCGCGGCGAGGTCGGTCGTCCACGCCCACGGCACGACCCAACGCGTGTCTGCCTCGTCGAGGACGACCGCGTCGAGAACGGCCAGCTGCGCGCCGGTCGCGCTGTCGCGCAGCTCGACGACGAGCGTCGCCGCACCGTCGATCGCGCGGCCACGCAGCACGATGCACTGCGCATCGACCGCGTCGTCGAGGTCGAGCGTCGGCGCCGCGAACGTCCACGTGCTCGCCGAGCCGGAATCGATCAGCGCTGCGCTCGTATCGGGCGGCGAACCGAGCACCGAGCCGATGACCGTCTCAGGGACCGGCAGCAGCGCATCCGAACCAACGATGCGCACGCGGTCGCCGGCGCCGAGTCCAACGTGCGCGTCGAGGGCAACAGCGTCGATCGGCACGGACGAGGCCGATAGATCGAGGTCGATCACCGTATCCGCAGGATCCGCGGACGCGGCGATCCACAGCGCCTCGCGATCGTCAGTCGCCAGGTGCCCGGGTGGGTGCTCGGGAACATGCGACGTCGCGATGATCGTCGCCGGCCCGAGCTCGGCCGGCAGCGAGCGACCGACGAACGTGACGGTGTGGGGCGTGTGCTGCGGTGGGTGATGGTTCAAGCCGACCTCCTCGTCGTCGCTATCGGTCACCATGAACCGTGATGGAGAACAAAAGAACGCCGCCGGGCGCGAGAGACAAAAGGCCGCGCAAGCTCGACATGCTGAAGCCTGCGACCGTGCCGACGATCGCGCGCAGGCGCTCAGGCAAGCGGCGCAGCGACGGGCCGTCGACGACGAAGCGCGGGTACGGGCACCGCTACCGCGAGGTCCGCGCACGGATCCTGCGCGCGCAGGATCGTTGCCAGGACTGTTTGATGGGCGTTCACGGTCCGCCGCGTCTCTGCGCGGCCGACGAGGTGCATCACGAACCACCGATCGGCGTGCGGCGTCGCGACGGGATCCCGGATCACGCGACGGGCGTTCTGCGTCTGACGCGCACGCCGCGGCACGGCGAGGTCCGGCTGTGGCAGCCGACCAAGCCCGGCGGTCCGGTCATGGTGCCGCTGTGCCGGGAATGCCATCGCCTGCGTCACGGTCGTCACACAAGGTGATGCACGCGCCACAACGATCGGCCTCGGCCTGGTTTTATTGCACTTCGTCGGTGTCTTCATCCGCGTCGCTGTCGGTGACCAACGGCACTGGATCGTTAGCGGGCTTGGTCTGCCCGTCGGGGAGGTCGACGACGGCAACGCCCATCGGATCGCGGCGCGTCAGGGTTCGCGGCAGCTGCTGCAAAGCGGCCTGAGCCTCTTTGATCTGCTCTGCTTTCAAGAAACGATCAGCTGCGCGGCTCAGGCAGGCAATGCGCCACTCATCGTTGGATGTCCTGGAAGCGATCAACATCAAGTTCAGGCCGTGTTGATAGTCGGCACTGTGCGGCCCGATGGAGTACAGCGTTTCATCGCTGTCGACATAGCGCGGACTGGTCCGTCTCAGGATTCCGGCGTGTAGCCTGTGGAATCGGAGATCCCGAAGGAAGCCCTTCAACTGCAGGCTGCTGTTCGTCGCGAATACAGCAGCCGTCGCGGCCGATTGCTCGGCCAGCCGAGCGTTGCCCGCCAACAGTGCATAGCGGGCGATCTGTTCAGCCACAGCGGCACGATGCAGATTGGGGATACGTGCCGACCCGGATTGCCAGACGCGCAGCCGCGCAATCGCTGTGCCGTAGTGTTTTTCTACGGCATCACACGAAGATTCAACTTGCTCGAAGATGGCTTGATCCGTGAACTCTCGCTGGCCAATTTCCCTTGCTTGATGTAAATGAGCGCCTACAAACTTTGTATATCGACCGCCTGTTGTCGCGCGTCGCAGCCACGCGTGTGCATGAAACACATGAGAACGAAACAGACCTGATGCCTGCTGCTTGAGCATAGGATGAACCTTGAGGCCGCGAATGGCGTAGTCGGTAACCGCGATCGCCTCGTGACTTCGCGCAGTACCGTGGGCATTGGCCGTTTCCGCAACGAGTTTCGCGAATTTCTCCGCGCCGCTGCGCTTCATGGGCGCACGCAGCGCGGCCGTCATTTCGGCCAGCGCGTGGCACTGACCCGGCGTCACGCATGGGACGACTTCACCTTGCGCCATCCGTGCGAGATCGGCGACAGCAAGCGCGACCGGATCGGGCGCTTGTCGAACCTCAGCTGCCGCCAGGTGTGCGAAAGGGCTTCGCTCGACGCTGTTCGGATCGAGGTCTCGTAGGAGAGGACGGAAATCCTTGTCGCTGATGAGCATCAGGTCGACAATGGAGGCAAGCGTAACGTTCATGGCCGATCTCCTGATGCCTGCCACGCCTCCAGCGGCACGCGCTCGATCATGTCGACGCATTCAACGAGTAGATCGAGCAGGTAGCGGCGCAGCGGTGTACCAATGGACGAACCGAGAGGCGGGCGCAGCGTCGGTTGCTCGAGCTGCAGGAGGCCATCCATCTGACTCTCGAGCAGCACGGACACCAACGCGGGCGACAGGTCCCGCTCGATGCAGCACACCAAGCAACAGGGTTTGCCCTTCTCGTAGACAACAGGGGACTGTCGGGGATGCACCCGCTGACCGCAGGATCCGCAGCGGTCGCCGCCTGGACGCTGCGACGATGCGGCGATCTCGAGGCGCCGAGTCCGTGAACCATGGCGCGGCTTCTTGTTCTTCTTCTTGCGGTACGCGACCGGCGTGCAGCCGTGCAGTTCCTTGATGGCACGGCCCATCGTCGTCGCCGAACGGAACCCCGATGCGTCAGCGATCTCTTTCATCTGCATGTCGGTGTGATGCAGCAGATGCGCGGCCACTTCGGCGCGCTGACTCTTGACGTACTGAACCGCTGTCACGCCGATGCGTTGTTGGAAGCGCTGGCTGAAGTTGTTCGGCTGTCCAGTTAGCCGCGTCCGCAGATGGGTGATGCTCAGGTTCGGATCGGTCAAGTGATCGGCCATGTAGGCCAAGGCAGTCGCTACGGCGTCGTCGTCCGTCTGCCTGCGGTCATCGTGAATCTGATTCACGCTGCGTCGTACGGCCTCGCGCACAGCGGAAGGCTTGTCGACCTTCATCGCGGCCTCCGTGATGTCAGACGGCGCAAGGTCGCCTGAATGCTCAGCAGACCCTGTGCCTGCGTGGGATCGCCCGCAGATCGCGCGATGCGTTGCTGAAGCTCGGCGCGAAGCGCGGCCTTGATCGTCGGATCCTGAAGGCAGGTCAGCACATGCGTTTCGAAGCCGTCGATGATCATCCGCGGTGAAGGCGTCGTGAACGTCAGTTCGATGAACGTGGCCAGTGCCTCCCATGGCTGGCTCAGGGCCATCAGCGCTCGGAACGCGTAGGCCAGCGAGATCCGCGCCTCCTTGTCGTCGAACCGCTGCAGTGCTTG
>JBCCOR010000407.1:0-4941 GCA_039025295.1 Acidobacteriota bacterium | reverse complement strand
GGCTCGCGGCGCATGAAGAGCAGCGCCGCGCCGTCGGGCAGCCAGCGCGGATCGTGCGGCGAGGTGCCGTCGCGCCCGGGCAGAACGTGCAGCGGCGTGCGCGCGCGCGGACCGCGGCGCACCGCCGGCACGTCCTCGGGATCGCGCGCCCGCAGGCGCTCGATCGCCTCGCGCCGGGCCTGGGCGTCGGCCGCGGTGCGGTCCTCGGTCGACCACACGACCAGACGCGGCGGCGCGTTCTGGGCGCGCAGCACGATCGCCAGGCGCGCGCCGTCGGGCGTGAGCGCGGGGCGGCCGGTGGTCCAGCTCAGATCCTGCCAGAGGATATCGCCGCCGCCGTCGTCCGCGCCGATTGGGTCGGGCATCTCGGCGCGCCGCTGGCGCTCGAGATCGAGGGCGACGTAGGTCAGCTCGGCGCGGAAGCGGTCGTAGAGCGCGCGCGGCGGCGCGCCGTAGACGCCGGCGAAGGCGTCGTCGAAGCTGCGCGCCTCGACCGCCGTCAGCCGCGCCCACAGCGCGCGCTCGGCGTCCTCGCCGGCGGCGCCGCCGCCGGCGCGCATCATCAGCCATTCGACGAAGGCGGAGCCGGCGAGATAGGCCATCGAGCCGTTGCGCCACGGTCCGCCGATCGACGACACCCGGTCGTAGCGCGGCAGGCGTCCGTGCTGCGCCCAGCGGCGCAGAATCGCCGCGCGCAAATCGCCGTTCGGACGTCCCCAGCCGGTCAGCGCGCCTTCGAGCCGCGTGGCGTAGCCTTCGATCAGCCAGCGCGGCACCCGGCGGGTGATCGGGCCGGCCGGCAGCAGGCGATCGAGCTGGGCGCCCAGTCCGTCGCCGCGGCGTTCGCGCAGCATGTGGACGAGATGCACGTCTTCGTGGGCGATGAGCAGGGTCGGCCAGTCGCCGTAGTGGCCGATCACCGCGTCGGAGGCCGGCGGGGTCGTCCACAGCACCATGCGCGGCGCGCCGGTGAACGGCCACGCCGAGCCGTTGGCGGTCGCCGCCGGATCCATGATCATCACGTCGACGATCTGCGTCGGCTCGTGGCCGACCACCGCGATCACCCGATCGCGGATCGCCTCGATGCGCGCGGCGACGTGCTGCGCCCAGGCGGTCGCCTCGACCGGATGATGGATGCGGAAGCGCGGGGTCTCGATCGTCCGCCAGTCGGCCGACGGCGGCTGGGCGTGTGCGCTCGAGAGCGCGAGCGCAGCGGCGAGAACGGCGGCGAGGAAGATGCGCATGCCGCCGGTTACGCCGCGCCGGGCGCCAAGGTTGCGCTGTGCGGCGTCAGGTCGCGACGACGTCGTCGTTGGCCAGCGCCGAGCCCGGCTGGCGCGCCGGCGTCGGCGTCGTGCCCGCGGGGCCGCCCCACGGATGATTGACCTGTGCGATGCGGCGCAGGAAGCCGTCGAGAAAGCGCATCAGATTCTTTGGCCGGTAGTCGGCTCGGGCGTCGGTGCGGTGAACGACGGCCGGATGCACCGACTGGGTGGTGTCGCCCGAGCGGCCGATGCGCCGGGTGATGCCGCGGGTGAGGCGGTAGAGGCCGGTCTTGCTGTTGCGGATCGGGCCATGCGGATCCGGTTGGACGTGCGCCGTCAGCCACGCTTCGTCGAAAGCCAGGCCGCAGTGCGCAGCGTGGCTGATCAGCCAGCGCAGCGCGACGTCCGACAGCTCGGCGCTGGGCTGGCCGCCGCCGACGCTGCCGTGCACGCCCGCGAACCACACCTGCTCTACGGTCTGATGCGCGGCCAGCGGATTGGTCCACAGCGTCGGCTTGAACGGCGCGCGCCGCTCGTCGATCGCCAGCGCGTGGTAGGCGTGATGCACGCCTTCGCCGAGGTCGGTGTCGTGGAACTGATGCTTCTTGCGGGTCAGAAAGCGCAGGCCGCGCAGCGGCACGCCGAGCGCGCCGACGGTGTCCCACACGCCGAGAAAGTGCACCGGCACCTCGTCGTGGCTGCCGTGCTCGTCGCGAAAGTCGCTCAGCTCCTTGTCGCCGAGAACGTGGATCTTGCGCTTGTAGTGGTGGTAGGCGAGGCTGATCTTGTCGGCGTGGCGCTTGGGCAGCAGGCCGACGCGGCCGAGCATGCCGGCGACGCTGCGCACGGTGTAGGCGCCGCGGCTGTAGCCGATCAGGTAGATCTCGTCGCCGGTTCGGTGGTTGTGCACCAGGAAGCGGTAGGCGTCGACGATGTTGTCGTTCAGGCCGGTGCCGAAGGCGCCGCCGGTGATGCGGTCGAGGCCGCGGCCGGTGCCGACGCCTTTGTCGTAGAACACGATCTGATGCACGCCGTCGTCGTCCTGCGCGCGCACGGCGCGGGCGAATTTGACCACGTTGGTTGGATTGGGCGTGCCCTCGTGCACCTGATCGGGCGTGTTCCAGGTGCCGTCGCAGCAGATGATCAAACGCTTCACTATGTCCCTCCCCAGGGCCTTGCGGCCGTCAAACGCGCGCGGGATCGGCCGCGGCCTCGGGATCCCACACGGCCCCGAGCCACGGCAGCACGCGCGCGGCGTGAATCAGATCGTCGACCACGAGTTCGGCGCCCGCGGCGCGCAGGTCGTCGGCCGGCGTGTGGCCGGTGGCGACCGCCAGGCAGGGCAGGCCGTGGGCGTGGGCGCAGTCGACGTCGCGCACGCTGTCGCCGATGATCAGCGCTTCTTCAGGCTGCACCCGGCGGCCGACGTGGTCGCTGGCGCGCGCCAGCGCGGGCGGCACCAGCGTGCGCCGGTCGATGCCGTCGTCGCCGAAGGCGCCGAAGGCGAAGAAATCGCCGAGCCCGGCGCGGTCGAGCTTGATCCGCGCCGCGCCGCGCCAGTTGCCGGTGAGCAGGCCGAGGGCGAAGTCGCTGGGCCGCTCGGCGAGCGCCGGCAGCAGCGAGGTGACGCCGGGCAGGACGTGCACCGACGCCGCATCGAGCCCGGCCTCGAGATCGGCGTCGTAGCGCGCCGGCAGGCTCGGCAGCTGGCGGTGGACCTCGGCCTCGTCGAGGCCCGCGGCGGCCATCACCTCGAGCGTGATCTGGCCGTTGGTTTTGCCGGCGAACGACAGTCCGGCGGGCTCCGGCCGGCGGCCGAAGGCGTCGGCGAGGGTGCGCAGGAAGATGCCGCTCTCGGCGCGGCCGACGCGCAATAGCGTGCCGTCGATGTCGAAGAGCAGGACGCGTGGACGGGAAATCGTAGCGGCGTTCATATGCTCGCAGTATACGGCGCGCCGTATACTGCCAACCATGGGCAGCGCACATCCCCATCCCGCCAGCGACCGTCCCCGCTTCCGCCGCCTGTCGGTGCGCGGACCGGCGATTCTCTTCAGCGTCGTGCTTGCCCTGATCGTTCTGCTGACCGTGCTGTGGAACGTCGTTCTGGTGCAGGACTACCAGAAGATCAAGGCGCTGGCGGTGCAGGAGCCGACCTTCCACTGGGCCTACATCGCCCTCGGCACGGCGCTTTTTCTGGCGATCATCGTGCTGTCGAGCATCCTCGGCGCGCAGCTGCTCAGCCACATTCGCTGGAGCCAGCGGCAGTCGAATTTCATCGCCTCGGTGTCGCATGAGCTCAACTCGCCGCTGTCGGCGATCAAGCTCTTCGCCCAAACGCTGCGCAATCCCGGCCTGACCGACGACGAGCGGCGCAACTTCGTCGAGAAGATCCTCTTCGACGTCGCCCGGCTGCAGCGCCTGATCGCCAACATCCTGCGCGCGGCCGAGGCCGACAACCGCGGCGACGTGCTGCCGGTGCTGCCGCAGCCGATCGACCTGATCGCCTATCTCGACACCTATCTCGACGATGCCCGCCAGCTGCACGCCGACGCCGCGCTCGAGACCTCGCTGAGTTGGAACGACGCGATCGAGCCCCCGCTGATCGCGTCGCTCGATCCGATGATGTTCCGGCAGGTGCTCGACAACCTGATCGACAACACCGTGCGCTACCGCGGCGCCGAGCCGGCGCGGCTGCGCGTGCGGGTGAGCGCGTCGAGCACGGTCTTGACCGTGGCGCTGCGCGACGCCGGCGTCGGCATCGACGCCAACGATCTGCCGCGCCTCTTCGACCGCTTCTACCGCGGCGAAGCGGCAGTGTCGACGCGGGCGCGCAAGGGCACGGGCATCGGGCTCTACGTGGTACGCTCGATCATGCGCGCCCACGGCGGCCAGATCGCGGTCCACAGCGACGGTCCCGGCCAGGGCACGACCTTCTTCCTCAGCCTGCCGCGTCACAGCGCCGCCGCCGATGCGGCGTCCACCGCGGCGACTCCCGACGCGGCGCCGCCCGCGATGTCTGCCGCCGCCGTTCCCGACACCGCCGTCCGCGTCCCTCTCACGCCGATCCGCCGGCCGTCCGCATGAGCCGCATTCTCCTGGTCGAAGACGAAATTCACATCGCCGAAGGGCTGATGTTCAATCTGCGCAACGTCGGCTACGACGTCGAGATGGCCGAGACCGCCGGCAGCGCGCTCGCGGCGATCGCCGCCGCGCGCGACCGCGGCGAGCATTTCGATCTGCTGCTGCTCGACGTCATGCTGCCCGATCGCAGCGGCCTCGAGCTCGCCCAGAGCCTGCGCCGCAGCGGCCACACGGAGCCGATCCTGATCCTGAGCGCGCGCGATCGCCGCGGCGACGTCGTCGCCGGCCTCGACGCCGGCGCCGACGACTACATCACCAAGCCGTTCGATCTCGACGAGGTCCTGGCCCGCATCCGCGGCGCCCTGCGCCGGCAGGTGTGGGAGCGCGCCGGGCAGGCCGACGATTCGCCGGCGTCGCCCGCCGGTGACCGCGCGGTATCGGCGGCGGACGCCGGGTCCTCGGCGTCGGCCGACGCGTCCGGCAGCGCCGCCGCGGCGGCCCGCGCCAGCGCCAACGGCGCGCTGCGCGACGGCGCATGGCGCATAGACTTCGCGCGCCAGGCGGCCCAGCCGCTCGGCGATCCGGTCGCCGGATC
>JBCCOR010000406.1:0-4953 GCA_039025295.1 Acidobacteriota bacterium | reverse complement strand
TTGCACGGGTTGATCCTCGCGCGCCTGCACTGCTACGGCCCGAGCTATCGAAAGCTGCGTGCCTGTCGCAAGCGTTTTCTCAAATTCAATGCTATTGGTGAATACCTCGGCGCCAGCCTCGATCTCGCATTGCTCCACGACACGCACGGCGAGCGCGCCGCCCTCGCGCGTCTGGCGACCGAGGTCGTGCCGGTGGCCGAGCGCTACGCGACCCTGGGCGGCCTGGGCGGCGCGGAGGTGCTGGCGTGGTGCCGCGCGCTGCGCGGCGGCGCGTCCGACGACGACGCCTCCGCGCTCCTCGCGCAGGCCGGCCGCCTCGTCGGCAGCCCGATGAGCCTCACCCGCGCCGGCTCTGCCTTCGCATAGCGATCAGTCGAATCATCCAAAGTACGTCCAGGCGAATCGCCCATGCATGTTCGTTTTTGCCCTGAATCGGCTCGGAAACAGCGCTGGCAGCCACGATCCGGCATGATGACTCGATGCGGGCGGACGCTGATGTGATATTTCCTCTGAAGCGATGTCGCTGAACCGCCCTCTACCGCGGCTGCCGCCCAGGCGTAGCGCCCTCACGACGCCGCTTCACCGTCCTGCAGCCGATGGCTGTCATCGGCCGTGAGATCGAGTCCGTAGACCGCGCGCAGCTGCGCGATCACCGCCAGCGACGCGTCGCCGAACGGCGTCTTGCCCTCGAAGGTGTGCAGCACGATGCCCTCGACGAGATCGCCGAGGCTCATGTCGTGGTACTCCGCGAGTCCCTTGAGCACCTTCAGGATGCGCTTCTCGATGCGCAGGCCGGTTTGAACGCGCTGCACCCGACGGCGGCTGGTGTCGTCGGCCGCGCTCACGACGCCATCGCCCGATCGGGAAGCAGGAAGGTGCGCTTGGCGATCGGCGAGGCGAGGCGCGCGTCGCTGTAGGCGCGGCGCAGCGTCGCACCGTGCGCGTCGAGCAGATCGGGATGCGCGGCGATGAAGTCGGCCCAGGTGTGATCGGCCGGCAGGGCGAGGGCGTGCTCGCGGATCCGGTGGAAGAAAAAGGCAGTGATCGTCTCGTGGTAGAGCCCGTCGGCGCCGGCGTGATCGGCGAAGCGCTGAATCAGCCGGCGCAGACGGTCGAGGGCGGCGTCGCTCAGGTCCTGGCGGATCAGGCCCCACGCGACGCGCACGTGGGCCCGATGGTCGAAGCCGCCCGCAGGCAGCGCGCAGCGCGCGAGATCGTCGATCAGCGCGCGGGTGTCAGGATCGAGGGATGGTTGCGATGTTTGGTACATGTGTACCAAGATAGCAAGATCGTCCTGGTTCGTCAGCTGCCCTGGATGCGCTGCTTAAGCACCTCGGCCCGCAAGACGTTCTGCTGCAGCAGGCTGCGGAAGAACGAGTCGAGCGTCAGGCCGGCGATGAACGCGATGCCGAGCCCGATCGGCATCAGGCGCGCGAGCTGCTCGGGCAGGACGGTGACGTCGCCACCCGCCGCCGACAGCTGGGTGACGACGAAGAGCAGCGTGGCGAGTCCGCCGGCGATCAGGCCGAGTGCCGCGGTCACGCGGATCGCACTGTCGGTGTAGAGGGTGGAAAACCGCGATGGTTTGTCACGCTGGGCTGCACCCGCCACCGGCTGGTCTGGATCCGGCAGCTCTTTCTCGCCGTCGAGTGTGTCGGAGATGGTTCGCACCAGCGCGCCGGAGATTCCCGCGGCCAGCGACATCAGCACAAAGCTGAGCGGACTGTAGGCGGCGTACGCGGCGTGCTGCCAGAAGGCAGCCACGATCAGCAGCGCAACCATGAACATCAGCGCGGCCAAGGTCGCGTAGCGTGGCAGGCTCTCATTCCGGAAGCCCACTAGCTGGAAGTCCGAATCGAGCAGCTCGCGCAGCCGCGCGCGTTTGGCGAGCTCGTCGCGCCGCAGAATTTGTTCTTTGAGCGCATCGACCAGCGCGTAGGCGCGCTGATCGCCCACCCAGGTGTGGCTGTTGAACATGCGCTGGCGCTGAGCTTCGGTGATGCGATCGACGCCCGGGCGGATCTGACTCCAAATGCGGTAAGCGCTGCCGCCGAAGTCGGCCACGCTCACGAGCGGGATGTGGAGCGCGAGCGCGAGCATGCCGGTGATGAACGTCGATGTGCCACCGCCGAGGATGACGATGCCGTCGACCCTGCGCAGCGAGCGGTAGAACGACACCTCCCACTCTTCCTCCGGGCTGATGTGTTCGCGAAAGCTCTCCGGATGCTCAGCCTGCTTCGAGAACGGTTCTCGGTCGCCCGAGGCTGGTCGGTGGACGTGAATCAGCGGCTTGGGGTCGCTGTTGGTCACGGCGTCACTCGCCAAGAACCCTTCGACAACGTGGCACTCGACGAACTTGGGACCCGATGAGTAAACCGAGAGATCGCAGCCGCTGGCCGCCAGTGCCCGGCCGACCGCTCGCGCTGCTTCGAGCGCAGTGGCCTGGGACTCGTCCTTGTCGTCGTTGATGATTTTCAGTGCCAGTGGATGGGGTTGATCTGTGGCATCCGAGCCGACATTGCGTTTGTAGTCTAGGCTTCCAACAATCGCAATCCGCTTCCGCCTGCTTCCTTCCGACATGAGGCCTCCTCCGAACCAACCTGGCCCGTTTCCCGTCAAGGGTGATCGATCGCGCGATGGGGGCCAGTGTACCGCCGCGCGGCGCGCGCAGGACGCATCCTGAACGGCACTGGCCCTTCACATAGCAAATTTGCTATATATAAGACGGAACCCCGCACAGCTTTTTCCATCGCCTCGAGGAGTTGCCCGATGCGCATCCGCCTGTTGTCCGCTGCCTTGCTCGTCGTCTTCAGCCTGATCGGCCTGCTCCCGGCCGGTACGCTCCACGCCCAGCCGGTCGCCCCCGGCTTCCCCAACGTGCCGCAAACGCCCGGCGCGATCCTCAGCGGACTCAACGCGCCCGATCAGGGACGCACCGCGATCATCGCGTACCACAACGGCGTGCTCTTCACCGTGCCCGAGCTGCCGTCGAGCGCGCCCAACTCCGACTTTCAGGTGCGCACCTGGGACATCTCCGATCCGACCGACCCGGTCGAACTCGCGCAGCACGGCATCTCGCCGATGCCGATCAACGCCCACGGCTACTTCAAGAGCGGCGACTACCTCGTGCTCGGCGCCAACTGGCCGCCCGAGTCGCCGTGGACCTGGCAGGCCCTCGCCGGCGGCGGCCTGCAGCGCACCACCTTCCCCAACCACGGCGGCGCGGGCGTGCGCGGCCAGCTCTACCAGCCCTGGTTCCCGGGCCCGACCTATTGGAGCTACGACCCGGTCGCGCCCGATCCCGCGTACCTCGAGAAAGACGGCGTGCGCCTCGCCGAGTGGGACCATCTCGGCCCGACCGGCGTCATCGGCCATCCGTTCCTGATGGGCGATCTGCTGATCTTCGCCTCCGACCAGAGCCGCACCGGCGTCGCCACCTACGACGTCAGCGATCCGACCAACCCCGTGCTGCTCGACGTGCTGACCCACGGCGGCCTCGGCGGCTACTGGCCCGAGCTGTGGGGCGGCGACGGCAAGCTCTACGTCGTGTGGCCCTACCGCGAAGGCGGCAACGGCTTTCGCGTCGCCGACATCACCGATCCGACCGACATGCGCTTCGTGGTCGACAAGCCGCTCGCCGGCGACGAGGCGATGTACATCCAATTCCAGGACGAGTACGCCTTCATCGCCGATCACAAGGTCGATCTGCGCACCTTCGAATCGGTGCTCTTCCTCGACGGCATGAACACCACGCGGCCCAACGACGGCGGCGTCGGCATCAGCACCAGCCAGTTCGCGCTGCCGATCGGCAACCTGCTCGTCACCGGCGGCTCGAGCGCGGCCCAGGGCATGGCGATCTGGGCGCATCAGGCCGCGCCCGACACGCGCGGGCCGTCGGTCGGCTACCACATCCCCCAGGCCGGCCGCGCCAACTACCCGCTCGGCGCGCCGATCAGCCTGCTGATCCACGAGACGCTCGAAACGCCGACGATCGTCAACGGCGTGAGCTTCATCGTCCGCCCGCTCGGCGGCGCGCCGATCGATGGGCGCCTGATCTTCGCGTTCAACGACATGCTGACCTTCACGCCGTCGCAGCCGCTCCTGCCCGACACCACCTACGAGGTCGTGCTGCCGGCCGGCGGCATTCGCGACGCCGCGGGCAACGGCATCGACGGCACCAGCTTCACCTTCTCCACCGGCAGCAGCGTCGGCGGCAACCAGCCGCCGTCGGTCGACGCCGTCACCGCCTCGGCCTATCCGGCGGCGCCCGGCCAGTCGGTGACGATCAGCGCCGCGGCCAGCGATCCCGACGTCGAGTCGCTCGAGCTGCGCTTCGACTTCGGCGACGGCTCGCCGCGCACGGCCTGGGGCGGGGCGACCGCCGCGCAGCACACGTACACCGCGCCGGGCCACTACCAGGTGGTCGTGCAGGCGCGCGACGCCGCCGGCAGCCTGTCGACCGGCACCACGGTCGTCACCGTCGGCGCGGCGCCGGCCGGGCCGCGGCCGACCCGCGGTGGCACGATCCTCTGCGACGACGGCGCGCGCCGCGTCTACAAGGTCCATCCCGATCAGGGCACGCTCGCGGCCCTCGACGCCGACGCGCTGACGGTCGACTGGGAGGTGCCGGTGTGCGCGCATCCGCGCGCGCTCGCCCGCGCCGGTGCGACGGGCGAGCTGTGGATCGCCTGCCGCGACGACGACACGCTGCGCGTGGTCGGCCCGAACGGCCAGCTGCGCGCGACCCTGCCGCAGCGCCACGGCGCGGCGCCGGCGGGCGTCGTCGCCTCGCCCGACGGCGCGATCGTCTACGCCAGCTTCGAGGGCACGGGCGTCGTCGCGCGCTACGACGCCGTCGGTCGGCAGCTTCTGGGCCAGGCCGCCGTCGGCCCGACGCCGCGCGCGCTCGCCGTCACCGCCGACGGCGCGCGCCTGCTGGTGACGCGCTTTCTC
>JBCCOR010000405.1:0-4958 GCA_039025295.1 Acidobacteriota bacterium | reverse complement strand
GGAGCGGCTGAGCTTTGGGCAGCCCGGCGCCGAGTGGTAGCGATCGCGCGGCCGGCGCGTCGCAGGTGCGCGGGTTCGCCGCGGGTTGATTGAGAGGGAAAACCCGCATGCGCTACGATAAAACGATGTGTGTTTCGCGTTTCGCGCGCCGCGCCCTGCCGCGCCTGCTCTTCGCCTGCCTGGCGCTCTGCGCGCTCGCGCTCGCCCCCGCCGTGTGGGCGCAGTCGGCCAACGACGCGCTCGGCCTGCGCGACCGGATCGAGATCAAGATCGACGAGCAGCCCGGCCTCGGCGGTGTGGTCGAAGTCGCCGAGAACGGCGCGATCGATCTGCCGACCATCGGCAGCGTCGACGCTGTCGGCCTGAGCCCAGCGCAGCTCGAGACACGGGTGCGCGAGCAGCTCGTCCGCCAGGGCTTGCGCAATCCCACCGTGCGCGTGCGCATCGTCGAGTACCGCTCGCGGCCGGTCGTCGTGCTCGGCGCGGTCGCCCAGCCAGGCAATCAGACGGTGCCCGTGCGCATCAGCCTGCTCGAGGTGCTGCTGCGCGCCGGCGGCCTGAACGACGACCACGGCGGCGTGGTCCACGTGCGCCGCCGCGCCAGCAACGGCCTCGCCGACCAGCTGACGATCTCGGTCGACGATCTCGTCACCCGCGCTGATCCGGCGGTCAACGTGCCGATCCGCGCCGGCGATCTGATCAACGTCCCGGCGGCGATGGAGATCACGGTCCATCTGCTCGGCGAGATCGAGAACCCCGGCAGCCTGAGCTTCCGCGACACCCAGCGGGTGACGCTGCTGACCGCGATCGCGCGCGCCGGCGGCCTGACCGAGACCGCGGCCAACAAGATCCGCATCCTGCGTCCGGTCGAGGGCCGCGATCAGCCCGAGGAGATCATCGCCGACTACCGCCAGATCCTGGCCGGCAAGCAGGCCGACATCGCCCTGCGCGACGAGGACATCCTGGTGGTGCGGGAGTCGTTCTTCTGATGGCGGATCGCTCCGACGTCCGCGCCGCGGACGACGCGCCCGAGCCGTCGTCGAGCAGCCTGATGCTGCGGCCGGCCTCGTCGACGGCGCTGCCGCGGCCGTCGCCGTCCGCGCCGGCCGGCGGTGAGCTCGACGTCGAGGAGCACGTCGACCTGACGCGCTATCTCGCCGCGCTGCGCCGTCATTGGAAGGTGCTGGCGCTCTTCGTCCTGCTCGCCGCCAGCCTCGCCATCCTGCGCTTCGCCTTCACCCAGAAGGAATACCGCGCGACCACCGTCATCCAGATCGAGCGCAAGAAGCTGTCGGTGGTCGCCACCGGCGGCCAGAGCAGCTGGCTCGAGGACTGGTGGAACATGGAGTACTACCCGACCCAGTACCGCCTGCTGCGCAGCCGCGGCATGGCCGAGCGGGTGGTGCTCAACCTCGGCTTGCACGAAGAGGCCGCGCTGCGCGACGCGTCGCTGCTGCCGTCGGACGACGCGGCCGCCGGCACCGGCGATCTCACCGGCATCGACGACGGCGCGCTGGCGCGCTTCGCCAGCGGCCTCAAGGCGCGACTGACGGTCAATCCGATCGAAGACACCCAGCTGGTCGAGCTGTCGTACCGCTCCAACGATCCCGACGAGGCGGCGCGCATCGCCAACGGCTACGCCGAGGCGTTCATCCAGTGGGGCATCGAAACCCGGGTGACGACGGTCGGCGAGGCGTCGGCCTTCCTCACCGACCAGATCGCCGCGCTGCGCAACGACATCGAGCGCCAGCAGAAGCAGCTGCGCAGCTACAACCAGGCGACCGACTACGCGCTCGACCCGGCCGGCGAGGCGCTGATCGAGCGCCAGCGGGTGCTCGAGGAGCAGTACAACCAGGTCATCGCCGATCGCATCCGCAAAGAGGCGGCGTTCATCGAGCTGCGCGAGATGCCCGACACCACGCTCGCCTCGACCCTCGGCGGCGAGCGCGCCACCCGTCTGGCGGCCGAGCTGCGCCAGCTGCGCGCGACCTACCAGGCCGATCTCGATCTCTACACGCCCGAGTGGCCGGCGATGCAGGCGCTGCAGCGGCGCATCGACGCCAAGCAGGGCGAGCTCACAACGCTCTCGCGCACGCTCGCCAAAGAGGCGCGCGACCAGGCCCAGGCCGCGTATCAGCAGGCCCAGCGCGAGGAGCAGACGCTGGCGTCGGCGCTGCGCGCGCTGCGCGACGAGGCCACCGGCATGAACTCGACCGCGCTCGAGTACGCCAATCTGCAGACCCAGCTGCAGCAGCGGCGGTCGCTGCTCAACGAGATGCTCAAGCGCCAGTCGGAGACCGAGGTCGCCTCGCGCATCCAGCGCTCGCAGGGCTCCAACGTGCGCATCGTCGACCGCGCCATCGCGCCGGCCCATCCGTTCCGGCCGGTTTTGGGCAACGATCTGGTCAAGTTCCTCTTCCTCGGCTTCGCCCTCGGCGTCGGCCTGGTGGTGCTGCTCGAGTTCAACGACCGCACCGTCAAGACCGCCGAGGAGATCGAAGCGCTGCTCGGCCTGCCGACCCTGGCGGTCATCCCCGACATCGCCGATCCCGTGCGCGGCACCTACGGCCGTCGGCGGCGCAAGGCGCAGCGCTACGGCTACGGCTACGGCGGCGACCGCATCGATTCCGCGCGCCTGAAGCGTCCGTCGACGGCCCGGCGCGCGCGCCCCGAGATCGACGAGCGCGCCTCCGACATCGAGCTGCTGCCGCATCGTCATCCGCGCCTGGCGGTGTGCGAGGCCTACCGCGGCCTGCGCGCCGCGCTGCTGCTCTCGACCGCGAACACGCTGCAGATCGTCGCGCTGACCTCGGCCGAGCCGGGCGAGGGCAAGACGGCGACCAGCACCAATCTGGCGATCGTGCTCTCGCAGCTCGGCCGGCGGGTGCTGATCATCGACTGCGATCTGCGGCGGCCGCGCATGCACAAGGTGTTCGGGCTGTCGAACCGCATCGGCCTGGTCAGCCATCTGACCGGCCCGGTCGAGCCGCAGGATCTCTACAACAAGACCGAGGTGCCGAACCTCTACGTCTGCACCTCGGGCCCGATTCCGCCGAATCCGTCGGAGCTGCTGGCCTCGGACCGCATGCGCGCGTTCGTCGAGGCGCAGCGCGAGCATTTCGACTTCATCGTCGTCGATACGCCGCCGACCCTGCCTGTGGCCGACGCGGTGATTATCGGCCAGCTGGTCGACGGCGTGGTGCTCTGTGCCCGCGCCGGCGTGCTCGAGCGCGAAGACGCCGTCAACTGCCGCGAGCGCCTGCGCTACGCCGAGGCCAAACTGCTCGGTCTGGTGTTCAACCGCTACCGTCCGCAGGCATCGCGCTACTACCACCGCCGCTACCGCTACTACGACGCCCACTACGGCGACGACGACGCGACCGAGGAAGACGCGGCCTGAGCGGGTCGCGCCGACCGCGTCACGCTCGATGATCGATCTGCACTGCCATATTTTGCCCGGCATCGACGACGGGGCCGACGACTTCGCCGAGTCGGTGGCGATGGCGCAGCAGTGGCATGACGCCGGCTGCGCGGCGGTGATCGCCACGCCGCACCAGCATCACGAGCGCTTTTGGAACGGCGACGCGCGCGCGCTGGCGACGCGCGCAGCGCGCCTGCGCCAGGCGCTGTCCGACGCGCGCGTGCCGCTCGACGTGCATCTCGGTGCCGAGATCGCCGTTTCTGGCGACACCGTTGACCGTCTCCTCAGCGACGGCGCCGAGCGTCCGCTCACCCTGGCCGGCTCGCGCTACGTGCTGCTCGAATTCGACCGCCACGGCTTCGGTCCCGATCCGGTCGAGGTGGTCCACGAGTTGGTCGTGGCCGACTACCGGCCGATCGTCGCCCATCCCGAGCGCCTGGGATGGCTGCGGCAGGCGCCGGCGCTGATCGAGGAGCTGGTGCGGCACGGCGCCCATCTGCAGCTGACGGCGCAGAGCATCATCGGCGCGCTTGGCCGCCCGCTCGAGCGCGTCTGCCACGCGCTGCTCGACGCCGGCTGGGTCGACTTCGTGGCCAGCGACGCCCACGATGATCGCCTGCGCCCGCCGGCATCACTGACCACGGCGCGCACGCGCGTCGCGGCGCGCTGGGGCGACGACCACGCCCGCGCGCTCTTCGACGACCATCCCGCGGCGATCCTCGCCGACCGTCCGCTGCCGGCCGCGACCGCGGCGCGGGTCTGAGGGAGCAAGGTCCGCACGATCAAAATTGGAACGTCGGCGCTGCAGTGTGCTCAGTGAGGCGCTCTTCGAGACTGTCCGGTGAATACCGTGACAGTACACCTGGTACAAGAATCCAGTGGGATCAATGAAGTTGACCGGATTGCCATCGACATAGCCATAGAGATTGAGACTGGCCCGAAGCCCCAAGGCATCGCGCGCGGTCCATCGCCCGACCTGAGGATCGTAGTCGCGGGCACCGAAGCGCACGAGGCTGGTCTGGTGATCGTAGTGGCCACCGGCAAAGCCAAAGGGCTGGAATCCGGGATTTGTATCCAGCGTGATGCGACCGAATGCATCGTACCGCAGCGCTTGCGCAACCGCTCCGGTTGCCACATCGACGACAAGCCGCGGACTGCCCAGATGGTCGGTGACAATGCGGTAGGTGACGCCGTCCTTGACCATGGCGTCGGGCGCGTTCGCCCGGGTGCCGTAGATGAATCGCGCCGCGACGCTGCCCGATCCGTCGAGCTCGGCGATCGGGTTCAGGCGGTCCTGATAGAGCCATCCCTGGACGAGCACGCCGCCGACCTTCTTGCCGATCCGACGCCGCGCACCGTCGATGACGTAGTCGATGACCACGCCGGAAGGCAGCTCGACCCGGCGGAGACCGTCGAATGCGTCGTAGTCGTACGTGACGGTTGCCGCGCCCTGGGTTTGGGTCGCGAGATCGCCTGAATCGGTGTAGGTGAAGGTGCGGTCGCCGTACTGCCGGAGACGATCGCGGTCGTCGACGTC
>JBCCOR010000404.1:0-4978 GCA_039025295.1 Acidobacteriota bacterium | reverse complement strand
GGCCGACGGCGTGCCGCTGATCAGCTGGTGGCTGCTGGCGCTCTATCTGCTCGCCGGTCTGGCGGCGCTGCTCGACAACGCACGCATGCTCGGCTCGGGGCCGCTGCGGCGCGGCGCCCTGCTGGTGTTCTTCGGCGCGCTCCTCGGTCTGGCGCCGTTCGTCGCCGCCGCCCTGGCGTGGACCGCCGACGGCTCCCTGCCGGCGTGGGCGCTGGTGACCATGCCGCTGCTGCCGCTCAGCTTCACCTACGCGATCGTCCGCTTCCAGCTGCTCGACATCCGCATCATCCTGCGGCGCAGCCTGGTCTACACCGCGCTGACCGTGCTGGTGACCGGCGCCTACGCCTTCAGCATCGCCATCTTCAACGCCCTGTTCAGCGACTCGGCGCTCGGCGGCACAGCGGCCTTTCCCGTGCTGCTGGCGCTGATGATCGCGTTCTTTTTCGAGCCGCTGCGGCGACGCCTGCAGGAGGTCGTCGACCGCAACATGTTCGCCGAGCGCTCGCGCCTGCGCCGCGCGATCGCGAACCTCGGCGAAGCCCTGACCGCGCAGCCCGACGCCCAGCGGGTGGTCGCCGATCTCGTCGACCGACTGCCGGATCTGCTCGGCCTGCACTTCGCCGCGCTCTACCGACTCGAGCGCGATCTCGCGAGTGACCGCGGTGCGATCGACGACGGCGACGCCGCGCTCGCCGGCGCGCGCTGGACGCGCGTCGCCGGTCCGGGACATCTGCCCGAAACCCTGCCGGTGCTGCCCGCGCTGCATCAGCATTTGCAGAACCGCAAGCAGCGCCTGACCCATCTCGACCAGCTCGGCGGGCTGTGGCTGCACGCGCCCGAGGTCACCGGCGTGGTTCAGCAGCTCGACGAATACGGCGTCGAATCGCTCGCCGAGCTCGGCTCGCAGCGGCGCGCGCGGGGTCTGCTGCTGCTCTCGGAGCGGCGCAGCCAGATCGCCTTCGAGCGCGAGGAGGAGGCGCTGGTCCAGCAGCTGCTCGACCAGACCTCGGTGGCGCTGGAAACCGCGCTGCTGCTCGAAGAACGCACCCAGCGCGCCGAGCTGGCGCGCGAGCTCGAGATCGCCGCGGGCATCCAGCGCGATCTGCTGCCGGACGAGCTGACCTTCGGCGACGGCTGGCAGGTGGCGGCGTTCTGCCGGCCGGCGCGCGACGTCGGCGGCGATTTCGTCGCCCAGCTGCCGAGCCCGCGCGCCGAGGCGCCGGCGGTGGTGTTCGGCGACGTCTCGGGCAAGTCGGTATCGGGCGCCCTGATGATGATGGCGGCGCACGAGGCGCTGCACGCGCTGGCGATGATCGATCCTGAGCCGACCCGCATGATGGGGCGCGCCAACCAGCGGCTCTATCAGCTCGGCAAGCGCAGCTTCGTCGCCGTCGGCTATCTGCGCGGCGAGGCCGACGGCCGTCTGGTGTACCTGCTCGCAGGCCAGCCGCCGCTGCTGCGTCGACAGCTCAGCGGCGCGGTGGAGGAGCTGCCGCTGCCGCCGCATCGCATTCCGCTCGGTGCGCTGAAGCAGGGGCGCTACGACACCCTCACCGCGCAGCTGGCACCCGGCGAGATGGTCGTCGCCTGCTCCGACGGCGTGGTCGAGGCGTGCGCCCCCGACGGCTCGTTCTTCGGCCTCGATCGGCTGCGCGCAACCCTCTCCGGCGCGCCCGACGATCCGCAGCAGGCGGTCGACGCGGTGCGCGCGGCCCTCGAGGCGTTCACCCGCGGTGCGCGGCAGTACGATGACCAGACGCTGGTGGTGGTGCGCCGCACCGGCGCGCGCTGGCGCGGTCAGCGCACCGGCCGGGTCACGCTCGAGGCGATCGACCTGCGCGCGCTGGCGCTCGGCGGCGGCAGCGGCGATCCATCGCGCGCGGACGACGGCGACGGAGAGGCGTCATGAGTCGCACGCGCTGGCTGCTGATCGTCGGCGGGCTGGTGGCAGTGGCGACCTTGATCGTCGGCGTCGCGCTCGCGCTGCGCGGCGTCCGCGCGGTTGCGCCCGCTGCGGAGCCGGCGTGGACCACCGACGATCCGGCGGCGCGCGACGCGCTGGTGCAGGGCATCGACGCCTGGCGCGCCGATCGCCACTTCGCGGCCGCGTCGCATCTGCGGCGGGCGATGGACCACGATCCCGGTCTGGTGGCCGCCGCTGTACTGCTGCAGCCGCTGGCCGCCGACCGCACCGAGGCGCGCCAGCTCGCCGCGCAGCTGCGCCGCATCGACGATGCGTCGCTGAACGACGTCGAGGGTTTCCTGCTGCGTCACTGGCGCGCGGTCGATCGACCGTCCGACGAGGCCGAGCGCGAGATCGCGCTCGCCGCCGGACTCGACGACGACGATCCCGACGCGGCGCGGGCCGATGCGGCGCGCGCGGCGGAAAGTCCGGAGGCCGTGGTCGAGGCGTTTCTCGGGCGTCATCCCGACAATCCGTTCGGGCTGCTCATCGGCTGCGAAACCTATTGGCGCGCCGGCCGCCGGGCGCAGGCCGAGAGCGCCTGCCAGCGACTGATCGCGCGCCATCCGCGCTGGGTCGGCGGTCAGCATCTGCTCGGCGCCCTGGCGATGGCCGACGGAGCGTTCGAGGAGGCCGAGCGGCGACTGGTGACCTATCAATTCCTCGCCCCCGATCAGCCGCAGCCCCATCTCGCCCTGGCCGAGCTGCATCTCCTGCGCGGTCGCTGGCGTCGCGCGCTGCAGGGACTCGATGCCGCGCTGGCGACGGCGCCGGAACACTGTCCGACCCACATCGCACGGCTGCGCGGCAGCGCGCTGGCGGGCGACGTGGATCGGGTCGAGAAGGCGCGGGCGCGGCTCGCAGCGAGCGCCGAGCCCGGCGCGCCGTGCGCCGAGCGGCTGCCGCCGCGGATGGTCTGCTACCACGAGGTGGTCGCCGCGCTCTATCTCGGCCGCGCCGCCGAGGCCGCCGATCGACTGTTCGTCGACGACTGCCTGCCGTCGGGCCGCACCAATCCGGTCGCGGTGCGCCTGGCTCTGGCGCGCGGCGACGATGCGCGCGCGGATCAACTCCTGACCGCGCTGCGCACCGTCGTGCGCGACGCCGACAGCAGCCTGTGGAATCGCGAGATCTGGCAGGGAATCCTCGACCACGTCGAGGCGATGACCGCGCTGGCCCGCGCCGACGACGCACCCGATCCGGCGGCGATGCTGGCGTCGGCGGCCGACCGATTCGCCGCCGCCGACGCGCGCGTGCCCTATTGGCGCAACGGTCTCGGCCTGACCAAGCTGTTCATTCGTCTCGAGTGGGCGCACACCCTGCGCCGGCTCGGGCGCATCGACGAAGCGAGGGCGATCGAGGCCGAGCTCGACGCCGTCAATCCGCGCCTGCGGCAGCGTTTTGCCGAGGACACGATCGATCGCCTGCGCGTGCGTCTGCGCCCGTCGGCGTCAAGCTGAGACATCGCATGCTGTTTGCTGTTCCTTCTCCCGCTCCGTCGACCGCGTCGCCATCCGGCGCCGATCGCGCGGGCCGTCGCTCCACGGCCGCGGTTCTGCTGATCACAGCGATCGCGGCGCTGCTGCTCAGCGCGCTCGGTGCGCTCGCGTGGTGGTGGCTGCGTCCGCAGCCCGAATCGTGGACCACCGATTCCAGCCAGGCGGTGAAAGCGTTCGAGCAGGGCTTCGAAGCGCTCGGCCGCGGCCAGGGCGACACCGCCCTGGCCGCCTTCGAGCGGGCGATCGCGCTCGATCCCGATTTTCTGATCGCGCAGATGATCCACACGCTGATCACCGACACGTATGCGCCGCGGCGCGAGGAATTCGAAGCGCGGCTGACCACGGCCGATCTCACGCGGCTGCGGCCGATCGAGCGCGGCATGCTGGCTTCGGTGCGGGCGTTTCTGAACAACGATCCGTCGACGGCCGACGCGGAGATGGAAGTGCTGCTCGCGGAGCATCCGGACGATCCGATCGTGCTGTGGCTGGCATGCCAGGGTTCCCGGCGCCTGCAGGCCTACGAGCGTGCCGAAGTCCTGTGTGCCCGCCTGCTGGAGCAGCGTCCGAGCTGGGTCGAGGCGCACGAGACGCTCGGGCTGGTGGCCCTTGCGCAGGGGCAGTTCGACGAAGCGGAATCGCGCTTCGTGACCTATCGCTTCATCGCGCCGGACGAGGTGACGCCCTATCTGCGCCTGGCGGAGATCCAGCGGCTGCGCGGCCAGATCGACGACGCGCTCTACGTGCTCGACCAGGCGGCCGCGATCGCGGAGTCCGACGACGATCGCTGCGCCGTCGACGTCGAGCGCATGCTGACGGCGACGCTGATGGCCGACGCCGCGCGCGCATTCGCGGCGCGCGAGGTGATGCGGGCCAACGACGCCTGCCGCTTCGTGCCCGCGCGCGAGCCGATCAGCTGCTACGTCGATTTTCTCGAGGCGTTCATGAACGCGGAGCTGCTCGAGGCGCGTGATCGCCTCGACGCCTGCGATCCGGCCGTCCGCGGGCGTCTGCTGGGCTACAAATTCACGCTGGTGAGCGGCGATCAGGCGTCGGCCGACGCGGTCCAGGCGATGTTCGACGAAGAGCTGGCCAAGATCGACACCCTCCAGCCGTGGCAGCGCGGTCTGCTGACCGGCCTGCGGGCGTCGATGGAGGGTCTCTTGCTGGCCGCGCCGCCCGACGCCGATCCGGGGCGGCTCACGCTCGCGGCCGACGCCTTCGCCAACGCCGATCAGCATCTGCTCTTCTGGTCGGGCACGACCAGCGATGCGAAGCAGGTGATGCGCCTGGAGCACATCCGCGTGCTCGAGCGCCTCGGGCGCAACGCCGAAGCGCAGGAGATCGCCGCGCAGGTCGATGCGCTGCATCCGGATCTGCGCGCGCGCTACGCGGGCCTGATGGTCGATCAGCTGCGGGCCGAATGGCTCGCGCTCGAGGCATCCGGCTGCAGCGCATCGACCTGCGCGGCGATCTCCTGCGCTTCGGCGTTGCGCCCGAGGCGCTCGAGCACGCGGAT
>JBCCOR010000403.1:0-4983 GCA_039025295.1 Acidobacteriota bacterium | reverse complement strand
GAGGAGCAGGCGCCGACGAGCAGCGCCACGGCCGCGACGCCCGCCCAGACGGCAGCGCGAGACCACATACGCGAGACAACGCTCATTGCACGAACTCCATGGTGAAGGCGCGCGGCACGCTTTCCAGGTTGATGCCGCCCAGCGTGCGGCCGTAGACGCGCACGATCAAGTTCATCGTGATGACCTGCGAACCCGTCTCGCTGTCGATGCCGCCATTCTCGAAGAGCAGATCCGACAGCGGTGGGTTGCGCAGCTGGCCGAGCGACATGACCACCCAATCGTTGAGGGTCGTCGTCGAGCCCGGACCGACGGTGGTCAAAATGTCGAAAACCAGCGGCGTCGGCACGCGCGTGCCGTTGTCGACGCGCTCGTACACCACTTCCAGCGTGTCGAGCTCGACCGTCATCAGGTCGCTCACCGGCGCGTTGGCGTTGGCGACCACGCTCTGGATCGTGATTTCAGGGACCTGCACCGCGGTCGTGTTGTTGACCGAAATGCGGAACGGGATTTCGTTGCCCGAGAAAGCAACCTCGAGCAGCACACCGCCCGACTCGGTGCGGTCGGTTCGCTCTTGGCATCCGACGACGAAGACCGCCAGGAGGGCAAGGATCAGGGTCAATACCGTGCGTTTCATCATGTCCTCTCCTTCGTTCACCAGGGTCACATCTGGATGATGCGTGGTGTGACGAAGATCAAGAGTTCTTCGTTGTCGTTGACGCGGGTTCGGTTCTTGAACAGGTTGCCGAGAACCGGAATATTGGCCAGCCCAGGTACGCGGTCCTGGCTCTGGTTGGTGGATACCTCGTAGATACCGCCGATCACGGCGGTGCCGCCGTCACGCACGATCACCTTGGTCGAGGCTTCGCGCGTAGCGATCGGGGCGTTGGTCGCACCCACGACCGCGAACGCCAGCTGCGGCTCCTTCTTCGAAACCGCGATGTCCATCAAGATCGTGCCTTCGGCCGTGACCTGCGGCTGCACACGCAGCTGCAGGGTTGCGTTGACGAACTGGACCGACACCGTGTTGTTGGCGACCGTCTGGATCGGGATCTGCAGACCGCTCTGAATGGTCGCGCGCTCGTTGTTGAGCGTCATGACGCTGGGCGCCGACACGACGTTGACCAGACCTTCGTTCTCGGCAGCGCGGATCTGCGCGTCGAGGGTGAAGGTGTCGAGGATGTTGCCGAGGGCCAGGTTGAGGAAACCGTTGTTGCCGCCGGTCAGCAGGGCGACGCCACCCGTCGACTCGATGTTGTTCGGGAACTCGACGCCGGTCGGGTTGCCGGTCGCGTTGCTCGCCACGCCGCTGTAGTCCCAAGCGATGCCGAGGGTGCGGCGGAACGATTTGGTCGCTTCGATGATGCGCGCCTCGATCTTCACCTGCGGTTCCGGCGTATCGAGGTTCTCGATCACCGCCAGGACCGTGTCGATGTAGTCGGGCAGCTCGCGAATGATCAGCGTGTTGGTGCGCTGGTCGATTTGGACCGAGCCGCGCGAGCTGAGAATGCTCGCATCCGGGCCCGTGTTCGTGCCGAGCAACGACGCAATCTCACGCGCGTTGGCGTAGCTCAGGGCGCGCATCACCGTTCGCAGGGGAATCGTCCGCGCGCGCTCGGCTTCGAGCTCACGCTGAGCGCGCGCCTCGCTGCGCAGCTGATCGAGCGGTGCGATGCGCACGATCGTGCCGTCGATGTCGAGACCGAGGTTGTTGATCTTGAGGATCTGCTCGAGCGCCTGGTCCCAGGGGACGTTGTTGAGCTCGACGGTGACCGAGCCGCTCACGCCTGGCTGGATGACGAAGTTGAGATCGCTGATGCGCGAGAACGAGCGCAGCGTCTCGACCAGGTCGGCGTTCTTCAGCGACATCGTGATCGGGTCGCCGATGTACTGACGCTGGCGACGTGTCACGACCTGAGCCGCGAAGCCCGGCAGCACCTGCTGGACGTCGACGTTGCTGTCGGCCACTTGGACGTCCTGCGCCTCGAAGAGCGCAACGTCCCCGGTCGACGTCGGGCGCGTGACCGACGGCGGCGCAGCCGCGTCGGCGGCCATCTCGGGGGCCATCGCGTCGTCGCGCGCGTCGAACATCGGTGCGGCGGCGACCTGCTCGGCCGGCTCCGGTTGGTAGACCGGTACCGGCGCGGCGTCGGCGACCTGCTCGGTCGGCATCGGCGCGGCCGGCACCGGCTCTGCCGGGGGCGCAGCCATCGACGGCTCGGCCGCGGCGACCACCGCGTCTTCCGCGGCTGCCGTCTCGTACGTATCCTCGGTCGTCGCATACGCGGCTGCGTCGTCGGCCGACGCGATATCGGCGGGCTCGACCTCGGCGTAGGTCACCTCGTCGACCGGCTCTTCCGTCACGGCCGTCTCGGGCGCGCTGGCGGTGTCGGCCGCCGCGATCTGCGCGACCGCCGTCTGGGCGTCGCCGAAGGTGATCGTCAGCAGGTTGTCGCCGGTGGTGATCTGCGGCGCGGAGAACGACTCGAGGTCGAACACGACCCGCGAGACCGGCTCTGGACGCGGCTTGAACTGACCGATGCGAATCTGCTCGACCCACGGCGTGTTGACCTGGACGGTCGAGCGGGCGCTGGTGTTGACGACGCCCTCGAGATCGAGCACGAAGCGATCGGGGTTCTCCAAGCGGAACGTCTGGTAGGCGAATGCACCGTCGCCCAGGATCTGGATGATCGTTGAGTCACCCTCGCTGTAGACGTCGACCGACGCAAGCTCGGTCGCGGGTGCCGCGTCAGCCGGAATCGATCCGATCTCGGGCGCATCAGGCGTGCCGTAGGCGGCGGGCGGCGCCGGCGCTGGCGCCGCTGCGATCGCGGGCTCAGACGCGTCGACGTCCTCGGCAGGCAGCGGCTCGTAGGCGAGCGCGATCGGCTCGTCGCCGCCGGCCGGCAGCAGCTGCAGACGCAAGGTGCCGTTCTCGGCGGTCAGCGAGTGCTCGGTGTCACCGACCGTGCGCAGCACCAGACGGGTCAGCGGACGATCGCCGTCCTCCACCGTCTTGATCTCGATACCGTCGAGCAGGCCATCGGGCGCGTCGGTCGGGCTGACGAGCGCCGCGCCGGGGGCGGTGTTGGGCAGTTCGACGACGAGGTTGCCGTCGCTGTCGCGGTAGGTCGTCCACACCATGCTGCGGTCGGCCGTCACGTTGACGTACGAGGCCTCGGCGCCGTCGTCGACTTCGACCATCTGGATTTCAGCCGGCGTCGCCACCTGGCTGGAGGCCACCGCGCCCGAGTCGTCACCAGCCGAACTGGTCACGTCTTGCGGTGCCGTCGACGCGCAGGCCGCCAGCGTGAGTACGACAAGTCCGCTCACGACCGAGAGCAGGCCGTGTCGTGCGGTACCCCATCTGCTTTTCATGTTCTGCTCCATCTCGCCTCGCCGATCCGACGTGAACGCGACCTGCGTACGACCTCGAACGGTGCGGGTTGCCGGGTTCGAGACCGGGTTGGGATCGTTCATCATGGGCTTAAACGCTTGACCACGTCGCGAAAAGGCTTGAGCGCGGTCGGATCATTGATCGATTGTTTGAAAATCACTTCTTGCAGACTGATCGACACGACATCGCCGTCCCACAGCTGGTCTCCAGGGCGCAGGAGATAGCTGGTTTCGTCGCTTGCCGTTTGCACCTGCGCCACGGGACCTTCGCCGGTGACGTAGACACCCTCGATGAGGATCTCGTCGATCAGCAGGCCCGCGACGCCGTCAGGCCGCTCACCTTCGGGTAGCTCATTCGGCCCGGACTGCAGCAGCAGCGAGCGAAACGGATCGCGCCGCGTGCCCGGGTCGTAGGCATAGGTTTGAAATCCGGCCAAGACCTCTTCGTCTTCGGCCAGGATGTCGTCGATTTGTTCGAAGTCGGTCGTCGCCGCTTCGTCGCTGGCGTCCGCTTCGCCGCCGGCGGGCGACTCGTCGAACTGCGCTTCTTCCTGCGCCATCATTGGATGGCCGAACAGCAACGCGAGTGCGAGACCCAGCAGCAGCGTGCGGGCGATGTTGGCCCAGCGCCCTGCTCCGGCGTGTCCTCTCGGCCGACGCATCACTCTTCGTCCTCCGAATCGGTGTAAATGAAGGTCTTCGCCGTGAACGACGCGTTGACCGTATGGAAGGCATTGCCGTCGTCGCTGCCGCGCCGTCGCACCTGACTCACGTTCAGCGATTCGACGTTGATGATGCGCGAGAAGCGGCCGATGCGATCGAAGAACTGCGCCAGGTTGTGGTACGTGCCGTCGAGCTCGATCTTGATCGGGTACTCGCTGTAGAACTCGCGCTGCAGCAAACCCTGCGGAGTGAAGCGGCGGAGCGCGAAGTTGCCCTGCTCGGCGAGCGCACGAATGCGGCTGAGCAGATCTTCGGTGTTGCGACGCGACGGCAGGATGCGCAGCAGCTTTTCGAGCTCGAGCTCGAGGCGCTGGACCTCGTCGCGGAACTGCGCCAGGTTGGCGCTCGCCGCGCGGCCTTCGTTGATCTTGTTCTGCAGTTCCTGCAAGCGCGTTTCCTTGCTTTTGTACTGCTGCTTCATGTCGGAGATCTTGGCGTAGTGCACGCCGAACACAATCGCGGCCGCGAGGCCGACCGCGACGAGCGCCGAGACGTACCAGGGCTTGCCTTCGAATCCGGTTTCGATCGCCATGACAGATGTCCTCTAGGCCGCGTTGGCCACGTTGGGCGCGGCAGCACCCTCTTCACCCTCTTCCGGCTCGATCGACGGCGGAATGAAGTTGAAGACGATGCTGAAAGAGTAGAGATTGCTGCTGTTGCGGTCCGCGCTGACGTCTTTGGTGTCGGGCTCGCGGAACTCGGGGATGCGGTTCAGGTTGCCGATGAAGGTGGCGATCGCGTTGGTGTTGAACGCCTTGCCCTTGATCGTGATCGTCTCACCGACCATGCGCATCGACTCGAGCCAGAGCAGATCGGGCAGCGCGCGGGAGATCTGATCCATGATGTAGACCGGCCCCTGCTGCTTGT
>JBCCOR010000402.1:0-5000 GCA_039025295.1 Acidobacteriota bacterium | reverse complement strand
GGGAAGCGGGTGTTGGGATAGCCCGGATAGCGCTCGAGCACGCTCGGTCGGCCCGCCAGGCCATAGTCGGCGCTGCCGTAGAAGACGCCGTCGACGTAGACCTGCACGCCCGACACGTTGTCGATGCCGGGGCCGACGTCGATGCCC
Source organism: Acidobacteriota bacterium (assembly GCA_039025295.1). Lineage (GTDB taxonomy): Bacteria > Acidobacteriota > Thermoanaerobaculia > Multivoradales > J023 > JBCCOR01. The sequence continues at coordinate 4,853 of JBCCOR010000402.1, read as the reverse complement.
TCGAAGTCGAGCGCCCAGCCGCGGATGTCGATCACGCCCGAGTACTCCCGACCGATGCGCGGCTGCTCGATGAAGCCGAACGAGCCCTCGTTGTCGATGTTCTCGATGCACTGGAACGAGACGTTGATCGTGTCGACTTCCTGGATCTGATTCGACTGATCACCGACCCGGATCGCCATGATGTGGCTGCCCTCGCTGATCGGCGTCGCCGCCACCAGGAAGCCGACGTCGACCAGGAAGCGGAAACCCGCGAGCGGGGCGTTGAAGGCGAAGGGATACTGGTTCTCGATGTCGAGGCGCGGCAGGCCGTAGCAGTTGCTGAGCAGGCCGGCGTCGGCGTTGAAGGCGCAGTCGCGACGGCTGTTCGCCAGGATCGTGCCGTCGAGCAGCAGCTCGACGAAGCCGATGCCGGTGTCTTCGTCGGTGACGCCGAGATCGAGCGTCCAGCCTTCGAAGATCGCGTAGCGGCGGAAGGGGTTGGTCAGATCGCAGGCGCCGTAGAGCTCGGCGGCCGGGTTCGGGAAGTCGATCTCACCGAACGGGACCAGGTTGGTCGCGTTGTTCGAGAACTGATAGCGGCGATGCGGGAAGACGTCGAAGCGCTCGCGCTCGCCGGTCAGGTTGTTCAGCGTCTCTGCGACCACCGTGACGTTGTGGAACTCGTTGAGGAATCGAGTCGAGTTCAGAATGTAGCCGAAGCCGACGCGCGAGCCGGCGGGCAGGTTCGGCACCTCGGTGCGCGGCTGGCCGTAGTTGGCCTGGCCGATGTCGATGCCGTCGACCTGAATGATGACCCGGCTGAACTGCACGTTCGGGTCGGTGGTGTTGACCGTGACCCAGCCGGTCAGCGGCACGGCGCCCTGGACGTTGTTGAAGCCCGGGGGCAGACCGTCGAAGAAGCCGTCGACGGTGGTGACCTGCGCCGCAACGGGCCCGGCCAGAAGAAGGGCGAGCAGGGCCGAAAACAGCAGGTGGGTTCGCTTCATGAGCGCTCTCTCCTCGAAGGGACAATCGGGTCGAGACGGCGGGTCGAGACGGCGGGTCGAGCTGGAGCGACCAACGTCGGCATGACGCACGCCCGAATTCGGGTTGAACAGTCGTCTATGCATCGAAGCCTATCTTCCGCTCCGCATGGCGTCAATCGGTCCGATCTTCTTCAGTCTTCTGATCTTCCTCGAAATCGCCGCCTTCGTCGAAGCCGCACGCGTACGCGACCGCCAGCGCGCCGAGCGCCGACACGTCGTAGCCGCCTTCGACCAGCGTCAGCGCGCGGCCCGCGCACAGCGCATCGGCCTGCGCGCGCGCCCAGCGTCCCCACGAAGCGTAGCCGGCTTCGGTTACCCGCATGCCGCCGAGAAGATCGTGCTGCCAAACGTCGAAACCCAGTGAAATCAACAAGATCTCCGGTTTGAAGTCGGCGAGCACCGGATCGACGTGGGTGGCCAGCGCGTCGGCGTAGACGGCGTCGTCGGCGCCGGCAGCGAGCGGCACGTTGCAGGTCGCGCCGACGCCGTCGCCGCGTCCGCGCTCGTCGGCGAGGCCCGTGCCTGGATAGAGCGGATGCTGGTGGAGGCTGACGAAGAGCACGTTCGGATCGCGTTCGAAAAGATGCTGCGTGCCGTTGCCGTGGTGGACGTCGAGATCGACGATCGCGACCCGATCGAGTCCGCGCGCGTCGCGCAGATGCTGCGCAACGCAGGCGACCGTGTTGAAAAAGCAGAAGCCCATCGCGTGATCGCGCTCGGCGTGATGGCCGGGCGGGCGCACGGCGACGAACGTGCCGCCACCGTCGTCGATCACCGCGTCGGCGGCGTCGAGCGCGGCCGCGACCGCGGCGCGCGCGGCATCCCAGGTCGCGAGGCCGGACAGCGGGTTGTCGGCGGCGTCGAGCATGCCGTCGCCGCGGGCCGCGGCGCGATGGAAGCGGGTGATGTAGTCGGCGTCGTGGACCGCGGCGATGGCGGCGTCGGGATCACGCGCGCTGCCGTCGACGATCGGGTGGCCGGCCTGGCGCAGCGCACCGACGATCGCGTCGAGACGCGCTGGGACTTCGGGATAGCCCGGCGGGGTGGCGTGATGGCGACAGCGCGGATCGGTGTAGATGCGGAGCATGATCGGCGAGTGTAGCAGCCGCGCAATCGCCGGACGCCGGGGCAGGATCGCGTCCGCGCGCGGCGTCGTGCGCAGCCGACCATCGATAGAAGCGACGGACCACGCCGTAGAGACCGCCGCGGCTGACGCCGCGCTGCGCGGCGAGCTGGGGCACGCTCCAAGGGCCGAGGAGGGCGTCGATGAGCAGCGCGCGATTGCGCGGATCGCGCAGGCGCTGCCGGGCGTAGCCGGCCAGCACGCGGCGGGTGCGGCGCGACGTTTCCAGCAGCAGGGCGTGTACCTCGGGGTCGGGCCGGCGATCGCGCGGATGATGGCACGGCAGCAGGCCGTCGATGCTGCACGGACGCAGGCGGCGATGACCGTAGGCCGCCCGCTGGCGCACGCGCCGTCGTCGGAGGTGATCGCTGACCACGCTGTGGGCGGTCTTGAGGAGGTAGCAGCGCGTGTCGCGTCGAGTCGGTGCGTGGAAGCGCGCGATGCACTGCGGATCGACCGCGATCAGCCGGCAGGCGAAGTCCTGCATGAGATCGTCGATGCGCTCGGCGAGCGGCGACGAGACACCGGCCAGTCGCAGGCGGCGCGCCATCAGGCGGCGTAGAACCGTCCCGTAGCGCGCCAGCAGAAAGCGCCAGGCGTCGTCGTCGCGGACGACGACGCAGCGATGGAGCAGATCGCAGGGCACGCTGGCGCGCCGCGCGGGCGGGCATGTCGGGGAATCCGATGCGGCGTGCGGTGCGCGGGGCAGGATGTTGCGATCGTCGATCGCGGCGTTCGAAGGCATGGCAGTTCACCTCGTGACGTGGCCGACGAGGAGGATGGCGCATGACGACGCCGCGCGCGAACGCTGTGGGGAAGCAGCGCGAAGCTACCATCGCGTGGATGGCGAAGCAAGCGGCTCGGCTGGCTGCGCGGGGCAGCGGCGGGATGGCTGGGCGGGTGTGCGGCGGCGCCTACTGCGCGGCGCGGCGCTCGCGCACCGCGGCCAGGGCGTGTTGCGCGCGCTCGCGCAGGGCCGCCTGGTCGACGTTGGCGAGCTTGCCCTCGTTGACCCGATGATGGCCCGCGACAAAGACGTGGCGGACGTCGGCGCGCGAGAGGCCGTGCGCGACCGCATCGTGCAGATCGACCGGTTCGTCGGTCCACAGGCTGGGATCGCTGCGGCGGACGATGACGAGATCGGCCCGGCGGCCGACCTCGACGGTGCCGGCTTCGCTCTGCAGGCCCAGGCCGGCGACGCCCTGTCGCGTGGCCTCGGCGAGCACGTCGCGTCCGCTCGGGTCCGCCTTCGCGGCGCGGACTGCGGCGTGTGCGTAGGCGAGCGGCTCGGCGAGCTGGGGAAGGTCGTCGGGACGCGCGGCCGGCTGTTCATGGCCGAACGTGAGCGATCCCGCATCGAGCGCGGCGAGTCGCTGGCGAACCGCCTGGTCGTCAGCGGCGGCGGTCAGCTGTGCGTGCAGCTGCTGATGGCGCGCATCAGCAGCTTCTGCGACGCGCTGGCACAGCGCGGCCGATGCCCGGTCCGCGTGCCGCAGCTGGAGGAGCGGGTGGATCAGGGTCGCGTCGCCGAGGCGGGCCAGCGCCTGGTCGAATCGCTCGAGCGAACCGGCGACGTCGTCGGCGTCCGTGCGCAGCCCGCTGGGCAGATCGTCGGCGTCGGCGAAGACTGGTCCGGTGTAGGCATGGATGCCGGATTCGTGCAGGCCGGCAAGATGGCCATCGATGCCGGCGACAGTGCCCAGGTCGCGGACGGTCGTGATGCCGCGCAGCAGGCAGGCGACGCCGCCGGTGAGGGCGGCGACGTGGGCGCTGTCGTCATCGTGCGCGGCCTCGAGCGCGTCGCCGTCGGCCGCGCTGTGGAAGAGAGTGCGGCTGAGCGGCGCGTGGGGCAGCACCAAGCCGGGCAGCACGAGGCAGCCCGTGATGTCGAGGAAATTGGTGCCCGGCAGCGCCGTCAGCGCCCGGCCGACCGCGGCGACGCGGCCGCCGCTCAGCAGGATCTCGGCGTCGTCGAGCGTGCGAAACGTGCCGTCGAGGGCGAGGAGCGTACCGCCGAACAGGAGGACGGTGGGGGGCGAGGCGCTCACCGTCAGCGCAGCTTCTCTTCGACGAATTCGACGTGGCGGCGCACCTTCGGATCGTATTTCTTCAGACGAAGCTTTTCTGTCGATAGCTTCTTGTTCTTCGTCGTCGTGTAGAAATAGCCCGTTCCGGCGGAGGAAACCAATTTGATCTTGTCGCGCATGATCGTCGTGAAACTCCCAGAGCGTTGCGGATGCCCCACATGACGTGGATGATGCGTCGTGGCGGCGGCTGCAGTGCGATGAAGGCCGCCGTTGCTTCGGGGCCGATCGTGTCGTTTGAATATAGAGGCGTGTCGATGGCGATGTGAAGGCCGTGTGATCGGGCGATACGGCGCTGTCGAAACGCTCCCAGACCGTATCATCGCCACACGCACAAACGCCAGGCGAACCAAGTGCCTGGCGGGGGGCCGCAGCGCGCGGCCGGGCGGGAAGCCGATTTCGTCGGGTGCGACGATCAGCGCAGGGGCAGAAGCTGTCGTGCCGGGACATTGCCGCGCGGGCGGTGGCGCGGGATGCCGGCCGCCGCGTGGGCGGCGTGGCAGAACCGTCAGGCGTGCGGGATGGGATCGACGTTCAGTCCGGTCGGTGCGGCCGCGATGCAGCGGCGCACTCCGCAAGATGGCGGGGCCGACGGGACTCGAACCCGCGACCTCCGGCGTG
>JBCCOR010000401.1:0-5000 GCA_039025295.1 Acidobacteriota bacterium | reverse complement strand
CCGCGCGGCCTGATCAGCGCGCTGCGTCGCCAGGCGTGTGATCGCGACGTCATCTCGCTGCGCGGCCGACTCGGCGTGTGACGTCCATGCCGCTCCTGACCATCCGCCAATATCCCGATCCCGTGCTGCGCGCCACCTGCGCGCCGGTCGCGCAGTTCGACGACGCGCTGCGTCAGCTGGTCGACGACATGGCCGACACCATGTACGCCGCGCCGGGCGTCGGCCTGGCGGCGCCGCAGGTCGGCGTCGCGCAGCGCCTGGCGGTGGTCGACGTGTCCGCTGGCCGCGGCCCCGGGCGCAACCTGCACGTCTTCGTCAACCCGCGCGTCGTCGCCGAAGACGGCAGCGACGTCGACGTCGAAGGCTGCCTGTCGATTCCGGAGCTGACCGAGAAGGTCGCCCGTCCGCTGCGGATCACGGTCGAGGCCCAGAACCTCGACGGCGATCCGTTCACGCTCGACGCAGAGGGTTTCTTCGCGCGCGCCATCTGCCACGAGATCGATCATCTCGACGGCGTTCTGTTCATCGATCATCTGCGCGGTCTGCGTCGCGATCGCGTGCGCCGTCGCCTGCGTCGCCTGATGCGCGAGGCCGACTGACATCCTCCTCTGCGATCGATCGTCATTCGGTCGCGTTTCGTCCACCGCATGGCGCGTTCTGCGCCCCGTACGTCGAGGAATCCATGCCCGCTACGCCTTCTGAAACGCCGGCCGTCGATGGGGTCGGCGCCGTTGATCGTCCGCATCCGGTTCAATTCTTCAACACTATGGGCCGCGCGGTGATGCCCTTCACGCCGCTCGATGGCGACCACGTCCGCATGTACACCTGCGGTCCGACGGTCTACAACCACGTGCACATCGGCAACCTGCGAACGTTCGTCTTCGAGGATCTGCTGTGCCGCACGCTGCGCTTTCTCGGCTACCGCGTGACGCAGGTGATGAACCTGACCGACGTCGACGACAAGACCATTCGCGGGGCTTCGGAGGCCAATCTGCCGCTCGACGACTTCACCGCGACCTACATCGACTCGTTCTTCAATGATCTCGATACGCTCCAGGTCGTCCGCGCGGATCACTATCCGCGCGCGACCCGCCACATCGACGACATGATCACGATGATCGAAACCCTGGTGGCGAAAGAGCATGCCTACGTGAGCGACGACGGCTCGGTGTTCTTCCGCATTGCGTCGGACGACGACTACGGCCGCCTGGCCGGCATCGATCCGAGCGGCCTGCGCCAGGGCGAACGCGTCGCGTCCGACGAGTACGACAAAGAAAGCGTGCGCGATTTTGTGCTGTGGAAGGCCGCCAAGGACGGCGAGCCGTCGTGGAACAGCCCGTGGGGCGCCGGTCGGCCGGGCTGGCACATCGAGTGCTCGGCGATGAGCGTCGCGTACCTCGGCAACAGCTTCGACATCCACGGCGGCGGCGTCGATCTGATCTTCCCGCATCACGAGAACGAGATCGCGCAGACCGAGTCGGCGACCGGCGAACCCTTCGTCCACACCTGGCTGCACAGTGAGCATCTGATCGTCGACGGCGCCAAGATGTCGAAGTCGCTCGGCAATCAGTACACGCTCAAAGATCTGATCGCGCGCGGCGTGCGACCGCGCGTGCTGCGCTATCTCTTCCTGCAGACGCACTACCGCCAGAAGCTGAACTTCACCTTCGACAGCCTCGGCGCCGCCGCGGCGGCGCTGCGCCGGGTCGACGCGCTGCGCCATCGCCTCGGCCACGCGCCCGAGGCCGCGGACGCGCGGCCAGCGGTCGGCGAGGCCGCCGAGACCCTGCTGCGCGAGGTCGCGGACGCGCTCGCCGACGATCTCGGCGTGCCCAACGCGCTTGCGGCGGTGTTCAACTACGTCAAGGCGATCAACCGCGCGATCGACGCCGGCGACGGTCCCCAGGGCCTGGGCGCGGGCGATCGCCAGCGCGCGCTCGACGCCTTCGACGCGGTCGACGTCGCGTTCGGCGTGTTCCGGGCCGAGGACTGGCCGGCGTCCGACGGCGAAGCGTCCGACGGCGCCGGCGACGATGGACTGTCCGACGCCGACATCGACGGCCTGCTCGCCGAGCGCCAGACCGCGCGCGCCGCGCGCGACTTCGCGCGCGCCGACGAGATCCGCGTGCAGCTCACCGAGGCCGGCATCGTCATCGCCGACACCCCCGACGGGCCGCGCTGGCGCCGGGGCGACTGAGGTCCGCGGCGGCGCCGATGCGCGATCGGCTGCGCTTTCGCCAGCAGCCCGACACCCGCGCCCGCGGGCGGGTGGGCGAAGACGATGCCGTCCGCTGGCTGACGGCGCGCGGCTACCGCCTCGTGGCGCGCAACCTGCGCAACCGCGGCGGCGAGATCGACGTCGTCGCCGAGCACGACGGCACGCTCTGCTTCGTCGAGATCAAAGCGCGCGCCAACGCTGCCTACGGTCCCGCGATCGGCGCCGTGCCGCACGCCAAGCAGCGTCGCATCAGCCGCGCCGCGGCGCTCTATCTGGCGCGGCACGACGTCCGCGGGCCGTGCCGCTTCGACGTCCTCGCGATGGACCTCGACGCGTCCGGCCGCTGGCGTTTCCAGCTCGTGACCAACGCCTTCGAGGCCACCGACGGCGCTTGGTGAAGCTGTCAGGATCTCGGGGGTTGACAGCGTCGGAATCGAGCCTTATTCTCTCCATCCTTCGAGCGGACGCCTCTCAGCGCCGCTCGCCGAGCGGGAATAGCTCAGTGGTAGAGCACAACCTTGCCAAGGTTGGGGTCGCGGGTTCGAATCCCGTTTCCCGCTCCAGTCCCTTCTCTTCGAACCGCGTCCACTGTGCTAACGTGGAGAGCCGTCTGGCACTCTCGACCACACGTGGACGTTCGGTCGTTCTGGAGAGTGCGGACCGTCCACAGCGGACATATGCGGCGACGTAGCCAAGTGGTCAGGCGAGGGTCTGCAAAACCCTTATACGCGGGTTCGAATCCCGCCGTCGCCTCCATCCTCGTACGCCTCCACGGAACCCCGCCCTTGCGCGGGGTTTTGTCGTTGATGCCGCTTTCCTCCCGGCACCGCACCCCTGGAATGTCTCGTCCCGTGGACACGGCGTCCTGTCACGCGGACGTGGTCGATCGTGGACGCGCGCGTCTGTCGACGATGACGCTTTCGCGATCTGGGCACGGTCAAGCTCTCGAAAAGAGTCAGTAAGTCCAATCAAATCAACAGTTGTCGAATTGGCACGCAGATCGCAATGAAGGTTGGGGCAAGGAGGACCCAACCATGAAGACCGCCATTCCCATTCGTTCCGACCGCTTGCTCCGCCGCGCGCTCATGCTCTGCGCCGTTGCGCTGACCGCTGTCACCGCGCCGGCCGCGTGGGCTGCCGACGACGCATCGCACGCCCATCGCGCCCTTGCGGGCCATCACGACCGCGCCGCGCACGAACCGTTCTCGATCCGGCCGACGCTCGCCAAGTACGACCACGCCGCGCACGACCGCGCCGCGCACGAACCGTTCTCGATCCGCCCGGCGTTCGCCGTCAACGGCACGGACGCGGCGGTTGCGGCCACCCCGGCGTCGGTCACCATCCACATCAACAAGAAGTCGCGGTGCTACCGCACGCGCTCGGGCCACATCAAGTGTCCGTCGCGCTACGACAAGAAGCGCGGCTACCGCGATCATCACTACAAGAAAAAGCACTACAAAAAGAAGAAGTACTACGACAAGAGACACTATAAAAAGAAGAAGTACTACAAGAAGAAGCACTATCAAAAGAAGAAGTACCACGACTACGATCGCTACGACCGCTACGAAAAGAAGAAGTACTACAAGAAGAAGCGGTATGACTACGATCGCTACGACCGCCGCGATCGGTATGACCGCTACGATGATTACGGCGATTACGACGGCTACCGCCGCATCGACGATCACCACGACTACGACCGCTACAAGCGCCACGACGACTACGACCGCTACGACGACTACGACTGGCGCGACGACGATCACCACCGCGACGGGCGCTACTTCCGCCTGCCGCGCAAGATCTCGAAGCACGATCACCATCACTACCGCCCGTTCCGCTACGGCAGCCTGTACCACCGCGGCCACCGGCACCATCACACGATCTACGTCTTCCCGACCTGGTACGACGGCCGCTGGACGCGCATGCCCTACGCCTACTGCGAGGGTGAGTACTACCGGGTCGGCCACTTCGACCGCGGACGGCCACGCTTCGACATCGACTTCGACATCCGACTGCGTTTCTAGACGGCCGGCGACCGTCGCCGGCAGCCGACGACAGCGACAGCTGGAAAATCTCCCCACCCCGTGCGGAAGCGTGCCGCACGGGGACTTTTTGCGTGTCGGGAGCGGTCTGGTACTCTCTCGCGTCCGTCTCTTCTCGGAATTCGCATGCCCACACTCAAGCTCGCCCAGCTCGAAATCTCCGGCTTCAAGTCGTTCGTCGACCCCGTGCGTCTCGGCTTCGCCGACGGCATCACGGCGATCGTCGGGCCGAACGGCTGCGGCAAGAGCAACCTGAGCGACGCGATCACCTGGGTCCTGGGCGAGCAGAGTGCCAAATCGCTGCGCGGCTCGACCATGGAAGACGTGATCTTCAGCGGCACCGACAGCCGGCGTCCTGTGGGCCTCGCCGAGGTCACGCTCACCCTCGAGACCGACGCGCGCGTGCCGGGCGCGACCGAGGATGGCGTGATCCGCATCGGCCGGCGCGTCCTGCGCGGCGGCGGCAGCCGCTATCAGCTCAACGGCCGCACCGTCCGCTTGAAAGAGGTCAAGGACGTCCTGATGGACACCGGCCTCGGCATCCGCGCCTACGCCGTGATCGAGCAGGGCAAGATCGGGATGATCCTGTCGGGCAAGCCGCAGGAGCGGCGTAAATTGCTCGAAGAGGCGGCCGGCATCACGCGCTACAAGGCGCGCAAGCGCATCGCCGAGCTCAAGCTCGAGGAAACCGAGGGCAATCTCCAGCGTCTCGACGACATCCTCAGCGAGGTTCAGCGCGCGCT
>JBCCOR010000400.1:0-5021 GCA_039025295.1 Acidobacteriota bacterium | reverse complement strand
GTTCGAAGACCTCAACGGCAGCCGCCCCGACTGGTACGTGCCGGGCCCGCTGGTCAACGGCACGACGATTCTCGGGCCGGGCGCCCAGGGCTTCTTCGACGCGGCCAACGACGGCGTGCGCGCGGCCACCGGCGGCCTGATCGACATCAACGACGCCATCGACGTCAACGTCTCGGCGTTCGGCGGTTCGGGCACGCGCGCGGTCGACGCGGTCGCCGACACGCTGCGCGTGGCCGACGACGTGCTGGCCGTACCGTTCGGCGTCCTCGGCAACGTCGATGCGGGCAACGCGATGAGCGACGCGGTCGCCGGCTACACCGACGAGCCGCTGACCCAGCTGCTCTCGTCGTACGTCGGCTACGCCAACAACGACCTGTTCGGCCGCGGCGCGCCCTGGCTTGCGGCCGGCGAGGCCTTGAACGGCCAGTTCGCCCTGAGCGATCGCGCGCTGCCCGAAGGGCTCAGCGACACCGTGGAGTCGACGTTCGGCAATCTTGCCAACAACGGCACCGTCTTCGGCGCGACGCTGGCCGAAGCCGCGCTGACCGACGGTCCCGAACACGAGGGCGCGAACCGGCTCCTGGCCGACGCGCAGAGCGGCGAATTCGGTCCGGTTTTCGAGGCGGCGACGAACGGCGATCTGGATCGGAGCGATCTGAGCACCGTCGCGGCGGTCAACACGGCGCTGCGCGGTGTGCGCGACGCGGCGCCGACCCTGCGCGAAGCCGTTCGCACATTCCCGGGTTCGAACCTGGTGTGGGGCGTCTCGCGCGCGCTGCACGCCGTACCGGTCGCGTTCGGTGCCGCCGACGGCCTCGACGTCGTGGCCAACGGCAACCCCGAGCTCGATACCGGCCAGGGTGCGGCGCTGATCGCGACCGACGCATTGACCAGCGGCCTGCAGGGCCTGGCCAATCCGGTGCTGCCGCTCACCAACCTGGGCGCCAACGCGCTCGCCGACGCGACGGGCAACGAGGCGTTCCGCGGCTACGACATGAACCGCAACGCACAAAACGCCAACGAGGCGATCATCGCCACCACCGACCTGCTGACCACCGGCGACACCGGACCGGCGCAGGAATTCGTCGACGACGCGCTGGCCGGTGACGAACGCATCAGCCCGGCCGTGCAAGGCGCGACGATCGTCGGCGAGGGCCTGCGCGGCGTGGGCGCCGCGCTGACGGGCGACGTCGAAACCGCGGCGGAAATCCACACCGATCTGCGCGACCGCAGCCTGGTCTACGACGTCTTCGCCGAGGTTCAGCAGAGTCTGTTCGGCGACCCCGCCACCGGCGAAACCCGTCAGGAATACGTGCAGCGCGTCAATCGAGAACGCCAGGCTTTCCAGACCGGCCAGCCCGTCAGCGGCGGATCGACGCCGATCGCATCGTCGGAGCCCGATCCGGCGTTCGTGGCACAGCAAGCGCAGTTCGAGGCGGATTGGAACCAAACCCGGGAGCAGATCGACACGCTCTCCGCACGCATCCAGGGCGGCACGGCGAGCTTCGAAGACCGCGACGCATTCATCCTGGCGAGCCGCCAGATGAACGAACTGCGCACTGACGGCGTGATCACCACGCAGTCGCTGGCCGACATGGGCCTCGAGCCGTCGGCGGTGTCGCCGGAGCAGGTGGCGCAGTGGGCCGACGATCGTCTGGCCTTCGAGCAGCAGCGCGCGCAGCGGGATGCGCAGGTCGTGGCGGCGCTGGAGCAGATCCGCCTCGACGGCGAGGCGGAGCGCGCGCAGATCCAGGCCGAGCACGAACGGCGCGTTCAGGAGATCGATACCGCGACGCTGAGCGCGCAGGCGCAGACCTACGTCGGTACGCTGACCGACGCCGCCGAGGTTGTCGCCGACCTGCTCACCGGCGACAACCCCAACCCCAACCTCGCCAGCGGCATCGTGACCAACATCCAGCAAACGATCGGCACGCAGCATCTGGCCGAGCTGCGCCCGTATCTGGAGCAGATCGCGCCGCCCGAGGTGATCGAGGTGTTCTATCCCTGACAACACCATTCCGCTCGAGCCCTTCGGCCCGCTCTCGGCCTCCCAGCTCTGGCCGCGCGTGCGCGCCTACTACGAGCAACAAGGCGTCGAGGCGTGGCGCAAGGGCATCGTGCCGCACTACATCACCTCGAATCCGTTCATCGCACAGAGCTACGCGCGCCAGATCGTCGGCCTGATCCGCGATCTCGTGCGCGACGGCTGGAGCCCCGACAAGGGCGACGCGCCGCTGCACGTGGTCGAGCTCGGCGCCGGCAGCGGACGCTTCAGCTTCCTCCTGCTGCGCGCGATCGAAGAGCGCCTCGAGCTCCTTGCACTGCCGCGCACCTGCGTGCGCTACGTCGCCACCGACCTGGTCGACAAGAACGTTGCCTACATGCGCGAGCATCCGCAGTTCGTGCCGTTCTTCGACGACGGCCGCTTCGACGTCGCGCAGCTGAATCTCGAAACCGGCGATCGGCTGCTGCTGCAGCGATCTGAGACCACGATCGGCCCGGGCGATCTGGCGCGGCCGCTGGTGCTGATCGGCAACTACATCTTCGACAGCCTGACCCACGACATGTTCCGCGTCGAGCGCGGCGCGCTGATCGAGATCCAAACCCGCCTGCGGGGTCCGGCACCGGACGCCGAGGCGTCCGGTGCACCGCCTGAGGCACCCGCTGGCACCGACACCGACCCGAGCTTCCGCGGCCTGCGCCTCGAGAACCAAGATCGCCCGGTCGACGGCGCGTACTACGACGATCCGGTCATCGACGACCTGCTCGACCACTACCGCACGGTCCTCGACGCCGCGTGCGTGCTGATGCCGATCGGCGCGATCCGCGCCATGCGGCGCATGGCTGCGCTCGCCGACGGCCGCATGATGGTGCTGTCGTCCGACAAGGCGTTCCAGAAGCCGGCTGATTTCGATCCGCAGCTGCCGTATCTCGCGCTCCACGGCAGCGCCTCGATGACCCTCAATCTGCACGCGCTGGGCGCGGTCACGACCCGCCAGGGTGGGGAAGCGCTGATGCCGACCGCCTACGCCGCGAGCCTGTCGTCGGCGACGCTGCTCTGGGGCTTCGATCGCGTCGAACCGCGCGAGGTGCGGCTGGCGTTTCGCGAAACGTTCGGGGTGTTTTCGCCCGACGATTTCTTCGCCATCGGCCGCATGCTGCAGACGTCGATCGAGTCGATGCGCGTCGAAGACATCGTGGCGTACGTGCGCTACGGCCACTGGGACGCCGACGTCCTGCATCACGCCCTCGCGCGCCTGACCGCGCTGGTGCAGGAAGACGGCGTGTCGTCGTACGTCGAAGACACGCTGCTCGAGGCGATCGAGCGCGTGTGGGCCAACCACTACCATCTCGGCGAGCAGAACAACCTGCCGCACCATATCGGTCGACTGCTCGAAGCGATGGGGCATCACGCCGAGGCGCTGCGCTATCACCGGGCGTCGCGCCAGCGCTATCAGGACCATCCGGCAATCCTGCTGCGCATCGCTGTCTGCCAGCAGGCCCTGGGCGATCTCGACGCGGCGCGGTCGACCCTGCTCGAGGCGCTGACCCTCGATCCGGCGCACGAGGACGTCCGCAACCGACTGCATCGCGTCAACAGCGCCCGCGCGCGTCGCGCCGCCGCCGTCGGCGACAGCGACGGCGCGCGCTAGCCGTCGCAGCCGGCCATCGAATCGGGAAGAGCGGGAAATATTGCCGCCTATCGTCGTCGATGCTAGGTTGATTGAAGTCAATCTCATTCATTTTCCTGCGCAGTACCGACCCCAGCAGCACGATTCACACCGGCAGCGGCGACGATGCGTTCATCGCACTCGAGAGCATGCTGGTCGGCACCACGATCGACACCGGCGGCACGGAACACACCCGCCTCGACGGCGCGGGCGTGACCATCCACGACCACGGCGGCAACGATCTCGTCTCGTTCGCCGACCGGACCACGGCCGAGAACGTGACCGTGACGACGGGCGGCCAGGTCGACGTCGAAGCCGCGCTTGCCCAAAGCGGCCTGCTCAGTGCGCTGCCGGGCGAGAGTGGCGATCTGATTTCGACATCGCTTCCAGGCGCTGTCGGCAGCAATGCGATCACCAGCACCACGGCCCTAATCGCGCTGCCCTTCGAGTCCGAGTCGTCACAGCGCGTGGTCGACGACCAGGCCAGCGGCGAATTCGGCCTGACGTTCATGGGCGCCAACCGCGTCGGTCAGATCCTGGAGGCGCAGGTGCTGATCGCGCAGGGCGACACCGCGGGCGCGCAGGAAATCTACGATCGCCTGGGTGAAGAGAACGTCCTGTTCGACACGTTCTTCGAGGTGACTACTTCGGTGGGTCTCGGGCCACAGGGTGAAGAAGGGCGTCAGGCATACATCGCAGAAGCCAGCAGCAACTTCCGCAGCCTGTACGGCCTGGCACCCGTCGGCTCGGCCGCGCCTACGGAGCCCGCGGCCGACGTCGTGACCGAGCTGACCACCGGTCCCGATGCCGATCCGGCGCTCGCCAACGGCATCGTGCTCAACATCAAGCAGACGATCGGCTCGCAGCATCTGGCGGAGCTGCGGCCTTTCCTCGAGCAGATCGCACCGACTGAGGTGGTCGAGATCTTCTACGGCAACTGATCGCCGCGTCGGCGATCGCGCGTCGTTCGCGCCCCGTACGCACCCCGCCGGCCCTGGTCGCAGGAGCGTACGGGGCGCTTCGTCGTGCGGAGCCTTGATGAGTCGGGCTGGCTGAATGGCGGGATGCGCAGGCCGATCAGCGCGCAGCCGCGGCGTCGATGCGGGCGATCAGCGCGCCGTGTCCGGCGTCCGCGGCGGCCGTCCGGGTATGACGGCGCGCGGAGATGTTGTCAGGCGCTAGCCCGAGCGATGGATCGAACGCGTCGACGACCCAAACGCCGTTGCTCGCGCCCGCGAACAGCCGCCGTTGGGCGTTGAGCCAACGGATCGCGCCGCCGTCGTCCGAAGCGATCGTGTAAACGATCGCCTCGTCCGCGAGCGGGCCCTCGGTGAAATCGGTCTCTGCGGC
>JBCCOR010000399.1:0-5028 GCA_039025295.1 Acidobacteriota bacterium | reverse complement strand
GCGGTCGATCTCCTGCGCGACCGCGCGGCGGATGCCGAGCAGCCCGGCGAGGGCGGCGCCGCCCGCGCCGGCGAGCAGCGCGCGGCGGGTGGGCGCCGTCGAAGCGCCCGCCGACGCCAGCGCAGCGGCTTCGTCCGCGGCGTCGCGGAGCGGATCGTGATCGGGATCGAAGGGAGCGAGGGGATCGTCGTGCAGCATAGACTCGGCGCGGTTGCGACCGCGCATTCCGGCGCAGGCCGGAGTTGGCGGACGGTGAGAATCGTCCTATCCTAATCGATAGCATTCATCGTCAACGTTTCAATTTCCTCACCGCGCCTGGCGCGGTTCCGTCGCCCCCGGTCGACGGATGCGAGCGGCACGATCATGGCCGATTCTCACGACGACGTTCCTGCCGCCTCGACCGCATCGGCGGACGGCGCTGCGGCGCTGCGCGCGCCGCGGCGCCTGTTCGCAACGCTCGTCCTCGCCGCCGCGATCGCCGTCGCGCTCGGCGCCTGGCTGGCGCCTCATCTCTACCGCGACGAGCTCAACCTGGCCGACGACGACACCGGCGCGGGCGTGCCCGCGACCGCCCACGCCCGCGACGCCGACTGGACCGGCTCGCCGACCTGCGCCGCCTGCCATCCCGATCAGCACGCGTCGTGGGCGCGCACCTTCCACCGCACGATGACCCAGGAGGCCGATCGCACGGCGGTCGTCGGCCGCTTCGACGGCACGCCCGTGCGCCACGACGGCATCGTCGCCACGCCGCGCCGCGACGGCGATCGCTACCTGATCGAGCTGCGCGGCAGCGGCATCGCCGAAACCTTCGAGGTCGTGCGCACCGTCGGCTCGCGTCGCTATCAGCAGTACCTGGCGTACATGCCCGGGCGCGGCGAGAACCTCTACCGCCTGCCGATCCTCTGGCACATCGAAGACCAGCGCTGGGTGCACATGAACGGCGTATTTCTCGGCCGCGACGGCGAGGGCTACTTCCAGCACTTGGCGGTGTGGAACCAGAACTGCATCTTCTGCCACAACACCGGCCCGGTGCCGAACATCGTCAACCACGCCGAGCTGATCGCGCGCGGTCAGCGCGGCGAGCCGGTCGATTCGGCGCGCGACGCGCGCTACGACTCGCACGTCGCCGAGCTCGGCATCGCCTGCGAGAGCTGCCACGGGCCCGGCGGCGCGCACGCGGCGCGCAACCGCAATCCGCTGCGGCGCTACGCGATGCACTTCACAGACGGCGCCGATCCGACGATCGTCGATCCGGCGCGGCTCGACGCGCAGCGCAGCGTCGACGTCTGCGGCCAGTGCCACGGCCAGCGCATCGCGCCCACCGTCGATCGCCTGGTCGCGTGGATCCACGACGGGCCGACCTACCAGGCCGGTGCGCGCTTGGCCGAGCACGTGCGGCCGGTGTTCCGCGACACGCGCGCGCCGATCGCGCATCAGGACGATCTCTTCTCGCGTCGCTTCTGGCAGGACGGCACGGCGCGCCTGACCGCCTACGAATACCAGGGCATCCTGCAGTCGCCGTGCTTCGAGGCGGGCACGCTGAGCTGCCTGTCGTGCCACGCGATGCACGGCGCGGAGGACGCGGTCGACGTGCGCGGTCAGCTGCCGCACGCGATGCGCACCAACCAGGGCTGCGTGCAGTGCCACGAGACGATCGGCGCCGACGTCGCTGCCCACACCGGCCACGCCGTCGACTCCACCGGCTCGCAGTGCTACAGCTGCCACATGCCCAAGATGGTCTACGGCATCATGGAGATCCACCGCAGCCACCGGATCGAGAACCCCAACGCCGCCGCCAACGCCGCCGAGGCGCGGCCGCACGCCTGCACCAGCTGCCATCTCGACCGCACGCTGCCGTGGTCGGCCGAGGCGTCGGGCGCGCTCTGGGGCGACAGCTACGGCGCGCCGGTCGCGGTCCGCGGCGACGGCGCCGATCCGGCGGTGATCGACAGCATCGCGTCGCTACTGGCCGGCGATCCGGTGCAGCGCGCGGTGGCGGCGCATCGCATGGGGCGCGACGACAGTCCGCTCGCCGGCGGCGCGCGCGCCTTCCTGGTGCCGCATCTGATCGAGTCGCTGACCGATCCCTATCCCGCGATCCGCCGCTTCGCCTCGCGCAGCCTGCGCGCGATCGACGCCGACATGGCGGCCGCCTCGCTCGATCTCAGCCTGACGGCGACGCTCGACGACTTCGACTTCATGGGACCCGAGGCCCAGCGCGCGGCGGTGATCGAGCGCCTGCGCGCGCGCTGGTCGGCCTTCCCCAAGACCGGTTTGCCAGCGCCGCCCGCGGGCGCGCTGCTCGCCGCCGACTACGTCCTCGACGCCGAGGCCGAGCGGGCGCTGCGCGCGCTCGGCCTGGCGCAGGCCAAACAGATCCACATCGGCGAATAGCCTCGGAGACCCCATGGCCGCCTCGTCCTCGTCTTCCGCGCGCGCCGCCTGGCGCGACGATCCCTCCAGCCGCGCCGCGATGCGCTTCGGCTGGGCCGCCGCCTCGGCGTTTCTGTTCTTCGGCATCGGTCTCGAGCTGCTGCACTTCGTCAAGGCGCCGTTCTACGTCGACGTCCACATGCGCCGCGAGATGTGGACGCTGGCGCACGCCCACGGCGTCTTGATCGCGCTGTTCACGATCGTCTACGCCGCGATCGCGCCCGGCGTCGTGCCGCGGGCGACGGCGCGCGTGCGCGCCTCGTGGCTGCTGCGCATCGGCGCGCTGCTGGTGCCCGTGGGCTTTCTCGCCGGCGGCGTCGGCAGCGCCGAGGGCGATCCGTCGCTCGGCATCGTGCTGGTGCCGATCGGCGCAACGCTCGTGCTGCTCGCCTTCCTGCTGGTCGCGCAGGCGGTCTGGATGGAGAAGAGCTAGCGCGGCGTCGGGTACGATGGCGCCATGCTCTACGCGCGCCATCTGTGGCTGTGGTTCGAGCCGACGCTGCTGATCGTTCTCGTGCTGCTGATCGCGCTGCGGCCGGCGCCGCTGGCGGCGGTCGGCCGATGGTTCGTCGGCGGCGCGCTGCGGCTGCGGCGTCGTCCGCGGATGGCGATGGGCGCGCTCGCCGCGCTGACGCTGCTCGGCGCGGCGACGGTGATGCTGCTGGCCGGCGCGCCCGTGCCGCGCGTGCAGGACGAGTTCTGCCACGTGCTGGCCGCCGACACCTTCGCCCGCGGTCGCCTGGCCAACGCGCCCGACGCGCACTGGCCGCATTTCGAAAGCTTCCATCTGCTGCAGCAGCCGACCTACGCGTCGAAATACCCGCCCGCGCAGGGCTGGCTGCTGGCATCGGGCGCGGTCGTCGGCCAGCCGGCCCTCGCGCTGGTCGCGGGCGCGGCCCTGACCGCGATGGTGTTTCTCTGGGCGCTGCGCGCCTGGCTGCCGCTGCCGTGGGCGTTCGTGGGCGCGGTCGCCGTGACGCTGCGCTGGGGCGTCGCCAGCTATTGGACCCACAGCTATTGGGGCGGCCTGGTGCCGGCGCTGGGCGGCGCGCTGCTGTGGGGCGGCGTCAAGCGCGCGCTCGATCCCGTCGACGATGCCGGGGAGGCCGGTGCGCTGCGCCCGCGCGTGATCGACGCCGCGCTGCTCGCCCTCGGCCTGATCCTGCTCGCCAACAGCCGACCGTTCGGCGGCCTGGTGCTCAGCCTGCCGGCGGCGGCGTGGATGGGCTGGCGACTGCTCGTCGTCCGGCGGCCCGCGCCGCGCGTCGCGCTGGGCCGCATCGTCGTGCCGGTGACGCTGGTGCTGGCGCTGGGTGGCGCGTGGATGCTGCGCTACAACGCCGCCGTCACCGGCGATCCGTGGACCCTGCCGCAGATCGCCTACGAGCGGCAGTACGCCATGATCCCGCTCTTCCGCGGCCAGGCCGAGCGCGCGATCGACTACCGCCACGACGTCATGCGCGACTTCTACCAGCATCTGATCGACACCTACGATCCCGATCAGCGCGTGATCGCGCCGGGCGAGGCCGCGCAGCGGCTGGGCGCGCTGGTCGATTTCCTGCTCGGGCCGGCCCTGGTGCTCGCCCTGCTCGCGGCGGCGCGACGCGGACGCGATGGCGAAGACCGACTCGGCTGGACGTGGCTGGCCGTTGCCGTCTTCATCGCCGGCCAGCTCTACGTCAAATCGTGGTGGCCGCACTACGCCGCGCCGGTGGCGCTGCCGCTGATCCTGCTCGCGACCGTCGGTCTGCGGCGGATCTGGCGCTGGCGGATCGGGGCGCGCGCCGGCCGGCCGGGCCGCGCGCTGGTCGCCGCGGCGCTGCTGCTGCAGCTCGCCCAGCTCGGTCCGCAGCTGCACGAGCGCCTGCGCGAGCGCGATTTCTGGAGCCACACCCGCCACGCGATCGCCACCGAGCTCGCCGCCGACGGCGGGCGTCATCTGGTGTTCGTGCGCTACGGCGCCGCGCATCATCCGGCGCGCGAGTGGGTGTACAACGGCGCCGCGCTCGACGAGGAGATCGTGCTGTGGGCGCGCGCGATGGATCCGGCCGCCGACCGCGCGCTGATCGCGGCGAAGCCCGATCGCCGGGCGTGGCGGGTCGACGTCGGCGTGCCCGGCACCGACGGCCCGCGCCTCGCGCCCTACGATCCCTGAGCGGCCGCGTCCGCCGCGGACGGCGCCGGATCGCGCAGCGGTCCGCCCAGCGCGCAGCCGTCGGCGAAGAGCGCGGGATCGACCCGGCGGACGTCGACGGCGGGAATCATCAACGCCTCGTCGACGCGCGCGGCGTCGAGATCGATCGCGTCGAGCGCGACCGGCCAAGCGTGTCGCCGGAAGAGATAGACCGACGAGGGCGCGCCGTCCGGTGCGTCCCAGCGCAGCACCAGCGTGCGTCGCGCGTCCGACGCCGGCTGCTGCGCGTCGATCGCCTCGAGTGCGGCAAGCCGGCGCATGAGGGCGGCGCGCCAGCCCTGGCCGAGAGCGACGCGGTCCTCGAGCGCCTCGGCGGCGGCGCGGCGCAGGCCGCTCGGCCAGTCGGGCGCGGCGAGCAGCGCGGGCGCGGCGGCGAGGGCGCGCGCCGCAGGGGCGACGGC
>JBCCOR010000398.1:0-5035 GCA_039025295.1 Acidobacteriota bacterium | reverse complement strand
TCGCCGATGCGCTTCATGAAGATCGGGCAGGGCGCGCAGCGCGACTCGAGGGTGTGGAAGCGGGTGTCGGCCGGATCCATGATCTTGGCCGCGTCTTCCATGAAGTCGCCGAGGTCGTCGTAGAGCAGGTGGTACATGCGCACCTTCGGCTTGCAGCGACGTAGCTTGGTCTTGACCCGCGTGATGATGCCCATCTGGCTGAACGTGCAGCGCACGGCGTCGAAGAGCTCGCGGTTCTCCTCGCGCGAGCAGACGACGATGTCGCCTGTGCCGGTGACCACCTCGAGCTCGATCGCGTTGTCGGCCTGGGTGCCGTAGCGGTAGCTGGCGACGCCGAGGCCGGCGACCGAGGTCGTGCCGGCGAGGGTCACGTTGAGGTTGTTGGTCAGCACCGGCGGGATCAGCCCGAGCGGTACGACGGCGTTGACCAGATCCTTCCACGGCAGGCCGCCGCCGCAGTCGGCGTAGAGATTGGCGTCGTCGGCCTGCTCGATGTGGTGAATCGTCTTCATGTAGGCGGTGTCGATGATGATGCCGCCTTCGGTCGTCGACTGGCCCGTCTGGGTGTGGCCCTGGCCGCGCGCGACCACCGGCACACCGTGCTCGCGGCAGAAGCGGACGACGGCGGCCACCTCCTCGGTGGTCTCGCAGCGCGCCACGGCACCGGGCAGGCGGTGCACGATGCGGCCGAAGTCGCTGCGGAATTCGGCGCGAACGGCTTCGTCGAAGACGAGGCGGTCGCCGAGCGTTGCGCGCAGCGGTGCGAAAACGCTGTCCGCGCTGGCGACGGCGGCGTCGGGAGATGCGATGGTGGTTTCGGTCATGGTGTTCGGGTCCTCTCGGTCGGACGGCGCGCAGGCGGCGCGCGGCGATGCGGGGGGCGCTGCGTGGGTCAGCGTGGCATGAAGCGGGCGATGGTTGGGCTTTCGTCGCAGCCGGGTGGGTGGATGGCCCTTCGGTTCGATGCTGCGACAAATGTTGGCTGAGAATCCGGGCGCGCGGCGATGCAGCGCGTGGGCGCACCCTGGATCGAGCGAAAATTACTACACCAGGTTCACGGCGCAAATGCAACGTGAACGCCGGATGTACGGCCACGGCGCGCGCGCAGGGTCAGGGCGCCGGTTCGGGCGGCTGCAGGACGCCATAGCCCGCGGCCTGCCAGGCGTCGATGCCGCCTTCGACGACGAACGCGTAGCGCACGCCTTCCTCCGCCAGGATCTCGATGCCACGCCGATGGCAGGCGTCGTTGTCGCAGTAGAGCAGGATGGCGCGCCGGCGCAGGTCGGTGATCTCGCGCAGCAGCGTCCGCAGGCGGCCCAGCGGCACGTGGACGGCGCCGAAGAGATGGCCGCTGCGGAACGCCGACGCGGGGCGCAGATCGAGCACCAGCAGCTCGGGGTTGTCGCGCAGGATCTCGAAGGCGACGGCGGGGCGCACGAAGCGAATGCCGCCGGGCGCTGGTGCCGCATCGCCGCCGCGCATGCGCGTGTCGGCCTCCGGGGTGCCGCCGCTGCGGCAGGCGCCGAGCGCGCCGGCGGCGAGCAGCAGCGCGAGCAGCGCCACGACAGAGCCTGCCGCGCTACGCCTCGGCGGCGAGCGCGGCGTCGAGATCATCGTAGATCGGGAAGAGCGTCTGCAGCTGCGCCATGTCGAGCAGGCGCCGGATGCGGTCGGACGGCTGGACGAGGATGAGCTTGCGGTCCTGCGTGCGGAAGCGGCCGAGATAGCCGACCAGCTCGCCGATGCCGGTGGAGTCGATGTGGTTGATGTGCGCGAGATGAATCAGGACGTGGCCTTCTTCTTCATCCAGGATCTTTTGCAGGGTGGTGGCGAACGCCTCGGCGCTCTGGCCGAGCTTGATCAGGCCTTCGATGTCGAGCACGGTCATGCCTTGGATCGTACGCTTGCGAATCTGCATGGGCTGGGTCTCCGGAGTCGATGAAGGGAGCAGAGCAGGCGATCGAATCCCACCACAAAACGTGCGCGCACGCCACCGAGGCGCGCGCTAGCGGAAGAGCGGCTCTTCGTCGTTGTCGACGAAATGCTGCTTGCTCGGATCGGTCGCGCTGCGGATCGCCGGCAGCGTCGTGGCGACCAGCACCTGGATCGAGTTGGCGTGATGGCGTTCGACCTGGTTGAGCAGATGCACCACGGCCTCGAAGTCTTTGTGCACCATCTCCTCTTTGCCGGGCGAGTCGATCAGCAGCAGGCCGGGATGGGCGCCGGTGTCGAGATCTTCGCCGGTGGTGATGGCGAGGGCGAGATGGAACGCGAGCACGAAGCGCACCTTCTCGCCCGGGCTGAGCTCGTCGAAGGCGTAGACGGTGCGGTTCTGGCGCACCCGCGGCTGCAGCTGGGCGTCGAGGGTGACCTGCTCGAGGCCGGAGAAGCCGATCGTCGTGCAGTAGTGCTGCACGCGCCGGGCGAACTCTTCCTTGAGCTGCTCGTTGCGCGCCGCGCTGTGGGTGCGCAGATGGCGCAGCACCGCGTCGAGCACGTGCTTGCGCCGCAGCAGGCGCTGCATCTCGCTGCTGGTGCCGGCGTCGTCGTCGCCGCCGAGGGCGTGGGCGGCGCTGTCGCGCTCGGCTTCGAGGCGGCCGAGATAGCGCGTCTCGAGCTCGATTTCGCGCTCGAGCTCCTCGGTGCCCTGATGGGCCGCGCGCAGCTGGGCCTGCAGATGACGCTTCTGCTGCACCAGCTGCCCGGCGCGTACCTCGATCTCTTCGAGCTCGGTTTCGAGCCGGCCGACCACGTCGCGCTGGGCGTCGGCGCGCGCGCGGGTTTCGGTGAGCTGCTGTGTCGCCGCGGCGCGCGCCTGCGCCGGATCGCCGCCGACGTGCATGTGTACCCCGGTCAGCGGACCGCGGTTCGCCGCCAGCGGGCTGCTGCAGGTCGGGCACTGGGTCGGCGTGATCGGCTGGAGCAGATCGAAGCCCTCGACCGCCTCCGCCAGCACATCGGCCGCGCGCGCCGCGTCGGCCAGGCCCAGCTCGGCGTCGTGGAGCGTGCGCGCGGCTTCCTGGCGGGCGCGATCGAGGCCGACGATGCGCTGCGTGACGTCGGCGAGGCGCTGGTCGAGATCGCTCGAGGTCGCGCGCACCAGCAGCGCTGCCCGCTGCACCTTGAGCTCGTCGATGTAGGCCTCGAGCTTCTTGATCTCCTCGTCCATCGTCGCCAGATCGCGCGGGCCGTACGCGGCTTCGAGCCGCCGGTGATAGCGCTCCTCCTTGGCGAGCTGGTTCTCGAGCCGGGCCAGGCGCGCCTCGACCGCGAAGTAGGCGTCGAGGCCGTGCAGGCCGAGCAGCATGCCGACGACCTTCATGAAGAGATTGCCGTAGGGCACGCCCTCGGTGATCAGGTCGCTGTAGCCGAGGTCCTGGTTGATGTACATGCCGCGGAAGTAGGCGCGGTACGACGTGATCGAGTCGAGCAGCGCGTCGCTGCCCTTGCGCGCGTCCTTCTGCGTGCCGTGCAGCGGACGCAGGCCGAAGGCGTCGTTGAAGAACGCTTCGAGCTTGGTCTGCATCTCTTTGCCGCTGCGGAACTGCAGCAGCGGTTCGATGCTGTCGTGGGCTTCGGCCGTGCCGCGCAGCAGGCGGCCGCGCGGTCGACGGCCCTGCTTGTCGACGTGCACCGTGTGCGGTACGCCGTCGAGTTCGAAGGTCAGCTCGATGCTGTGGATCCAGCGGTCGACGTCTTTCTTGAGATCGTTCTTGCCGGTCAGCGCAAGTGCGATCATTTTGAGCACCGACGACTTGCCTTTGTCGTTGCCCGCCCGCAGCACGTTGACGCCTGGGTAGAAATGAAACGTACCCTGCACGTCGCCGCCGAAGCGCAGGCGGCGGACGGTGAGCTGGGTGCGCCGGCGCGGCTGGGCGGCGAACGCGTGCTCGAGCCCGTCGAGGCAGCCGCGCAGCTCGCGCTGGCTGACGCCGCGCAGACTGGGACGGAGCAGGCCGTACAGCTGGTCGATCGCGTCGCTCATGCCGGGAAAGGTTGGGTCGGGCGCGTGGTCGTCGGATGCCGGCGGGGATGCGGCGGGTGGTCGAGCAGGGTATGGGCCATCGTTGTGGGGGTCGGGGTCGTGCGCGTGGGCATCGTGTGAAAGGGCGCGGCGGCAGCGGCTAGAACAGCGGCTGGCCGATCACGGTGTGGAAGTAGTGCTGCAGTGGATCGTCCTCGGCGCGCAGGCGATCGTCGCGCCGCAGGATGTCGAGATGGTCGGCGGTGTCGCGCAGATGGCGATCGAGCGCGTCAGGGGTGGTGAGCCAGTCGCCCAGATGGCGAACGACGTAGGCCAGCCGCGCGCGCTCCGGGGCGAGCGCGCTGCGGTCGGCGGCGACGAGATCGGCGCGCGTACAGCCCATCTCGGTCAGGCGGTAGCGCCGCAGCGGCGGCGCGTCGTCGTCGGGCGTCACCAGCTCGACGCGCAGCAGGCTGCGGCTGATCAAGAGGGCGAGCGGTGCGTCGAGCGTGCGGCCGTCGGCGGCGCGCAGGCGATGCGGAAACAGGGCCAGTCCTTCGCCGCGCGGCGCGTGGCGCGCCAGGCTGCGCACCGCCGCGACCAGGGCTTCGCGCGCGACGTCGCGCGGGCCGCGCTCCTCGGTGTGTCGCAGGAGCGCGTAGGCCAGATCGAGCGGATGGGCGCCGAGCTGGAGCACCCGTCGCAGCTGCGGCTCGCCGTCGAGCGCGGCGTCGGCGCCGCCGACCGTGCGCACGCTGAGCAGAATGCGCGCGGCCTGGCGGGCGTCGCCGAACACGGGGTCGTCGGCGCGGGCGTGGAGATCGTCGATGGTGGTGGGCTTCAGGGTCGGCATGGGTCCGGTGGCTCGGCGGAGAAAATCAGGGCAGCGATTCTACACGGCCGATCGGGTGCATCGGACCATCAAAAAACCACCGGCCCGCAGGCCGGTGGTCGGAAGCGAGCCGAGGGCTCGCAGGGGAGAGGGGAGGGGGTCAGCCGACCGGGGCACCGCCCTCGCCGCCGCCGCCGCCGCCGATCGAGACGGAGGCTTCGCCGCCGCCCTCGCCGCCG
>JBCCOR010000397.1:0-5044 GCA_039025295.1 Acidobacteriota bacterium | reverse complement strand
GCAGCGCCGCCGGATCGAGGGCAACGTCGCGCAGCAGCGCTTCCAGCCGCGGCCGGCGCGCCGTACCCCGCGCCAAGCCGTGTAGATCGAGCGGCGCAGCGAGGATGTCGGCCACCCGCTGGCGCGGATCGAAGGCCTGGTCGGAATCCTGAAACACCATCTGCGCCCGGCGGCGCAGTCGGCGCAGCGCGCGAGCGCGCGGCATCCGCCGGCGCGCCGCGTCGTCGCCGTAGCCCGGACCGACGAACCACGACACGCCGTCGATGGCGATCCGCCCGTCGTCGGGCGCTTCGAGCCGCAGCGCGCAGCGCGCGAGCGTGCTCTTGCCGCAGCCCGACGCGCCGACCAGCGCGACGCAGGCGCGCGCCGGCACGCGCAGATCGACCCCGTCGACCGCGGTCAGACGCGCACGACGACCGCGCGCGTCGCGCACGTCGAAGGTCTTGCGCAGGCCCTCGACGACCAGCGCGTCGGGGGCGCTCACGCCGATCTCTCGGCGTCGAGCAAGCGCGGACGGGCGTCGAGGAGCGCGCGGGTGTGCGGATGGGCCGGCGCTGCGAAGACCGCCGCGACCGTGCCGCGCTCGACCACCGTGCCGACCCGCGATGCGCGGTCGCGCGGCGCCGGATCGGACGCCGGCGCATCCGGTGCGTCGAACGGCCACGGTCGGCGCTGCATGACCGCGACGTGGGTACAGCAGGCCGCGACCGCGCCCAGATCGTGGGTGATCAGCAGCAGCGTCAGGCCGAGGGTGCGGCGCAGCCGATCGAGCAGCGCCAGGATCTGGGCCTGCACGGTGACGTCGAGATGCGCCGTCGGCTCGTCCGCGATCAAGAGCGCCGGCTCGCAGGCCAGGGTGAGCGCGAGCAGCGCCCGCTGACGCTGGCCGCCCGACAGCGCATGCGGATGGCGGCGCAGGCAGGCGGCCGGATCGGGCAGTGCGACCCGCGCCAGCAGCGCGGTCGCCTCGTCGCGCGCCGCGCGTCGGGTCAGCCGCGGGCGGTGCCAGCGCAGCGTCTCGATCAGCTGCGCGCCGATCGTTCGGGTTGGATGCAGGGCGCTGCCGGCGCCCTGCGGCATTAGGCCGAGCGGGCGACCGCGCAGCGCGTGCCACGTCGCTGCGGGCAGCCGGGTCAGATCGTCGTGCTCGGCGTAGCCGATGCGGCCGGCGGTGCGCGCCACACCGGCCGGCAGCAGATCGAGGAGCGCCAGCGCGCTCAGGCTCTTGCCGCAGCCCGAGGCGCCGACCAGGCCGAGCGCATCGCCCCGCGCCAGATCGAGATCGACATCGGCGACCAGCGGCGCGCGCGCGTCGCCGCGCGGGGCGAGCGCGAGATCGCGCACGCGCAGCAGCGCGGCATCGGGCTGGGCGTCGGGCGAATGGGACGGGCTGAGCGCGGGCATGGCTGGATGAGACCGTGAGCGGGGCGTTGGCTGGACGCGCGCGAGCGCATTCACCCTCGACGGCGCTGAAGCCATGTTATACGGTGCCGGAATCACCATGGCGATGAGCAAAGCCCTTCACGAGCACCTGAGCCGCGGCACGTTCAACTTCCTGCGCCCGAGCGCGCAAGAGCTCGGCCAGCTGGTGCCCAGCGCGGTCAACCTACCGATGCCGCAGCGCATCTTCCTGCACGAGGAGAGCGCGACGCCGATCCTCGGCTTTCCGATGCTGCTCAGCGCCGGCGCGGTCCGCCTGCACGACGCGCTCGACGAGGTGCTGCGGGTCGAGGAAGAGTCGCAGCTGGCCAAGCTCGCCCGCCGCTCGTTCGACGCCCAGGCCTACACGCGCGCCTGGGACACCTACCGCCAGCTGCTCACCCAGGCGCTCGAAAACACCATCCTCTCGAGCCACGGCCAGAACTATCCCGGCGTCTTCTGGCTCCATCACAGCCAGCACATCGCCACCACGCTGCGCGCGCTGCCGAGCAGCATCCGCCGCCAGAGCGGCAGCGCGGGCCGCGAGCACGGCGACGCGATCAAGTACCAGATCTATTTCAAATACTCCGACCGCATCAACGATCTGGTGCACGACGTCGTACAGCGACTCGCCAAGCAGCTCGATCAGGGCGAGAACGCGCTCTTCCCGCCGCTGCTGACGGCGATGCTCGACAACGTCCTGATCTTCACCGAGGACTACGTCGGCGCTGATCTCTCCGAGCTCACCAGCTACTTCGCGGGCTCGCTGCGCATCGACGGACGCGCGCTGCGCCAGCGGCTGAGCGCACTCGAGGCTTGGCATACGCGGATGCTCACCGACGACGCGCAGCTGCGCACGATCGTCCGCGATCTGCTGCGCCTCGATCCCGAAGGCGATCCGCGCGCGGCCCTGATCACCTGCGGCTACGTCAGCCAGCTCAGCCGCCATCCGGCCTACGATCCGTCCACGCTGCCCAGCCCTGAGCAGGTGCAGGTGTGGGAAGGGCTGCTGGTCAAGCTCAAGGAATTCGAGCTCTTCTCCGCGCTGCGCAAGATGATCATGCCGCTCGAGACCAAGGGCGACGGCCTGGTGGCGCGCAAGCGCGGCCTGAGCACCACCTGGATGGCCGGGCCGCCGGTGATCAAGGTCTCGCGCACCACCCGACCGATCGACGTCATGGCGCCGTGGGTGGTCGATCCCCGCGTCCAGCGCTTCGGCCTGGTCTACGACATCACCAACTTCTCCGCCACCCTCGCCCATCTCAGCCGCGCCGAGACCCGCCAGATCGAAGACGCCTTCCGCCAGATGTACCACTTCCAGCGGCGCATCAACCGCGAAGCGCTCGAGCACGGCCTGAAGCTCGAGAAATACCTTGGCGACGGCGCGTTCTACTCCAGCCGCTACGCGCTGACCATGCTGCTGGTCGCGCTGCAGCTGCAGCGCGGCTACCGCGAGGCGCTGACCCGGCGCTTCCCGTTCGACCGCGGCATGCGCATCGCGCTCAACGAGGGCGAATACCGCCTGCTGCCGCTCGATGCCGGCGGCGCGGGCACGAGCGCCGGCGGCTCGAGTCCGGCAGCGGCGCGCTACGAATTCTTCGGCCACGGCCTGGTCGAGCTCTCGCGCCTGTCGACCGGCAAAGCGACCCAGGAGATCGACGCCTTCCGCACCTACCTGATCGGCCAGGGCTATCCCGAGGCCACGGTCAACAAATTCTTCGCGCCGCTGCAGCGTCGCAACGCCGAGCTGATCACCAAGATCGAGGAATCGCGCCAGTTCTATGCCTACATCGACCGCAACGGTGCGCTGGTCAACGAAGGCATCGTCGCGACCGAGGCGGTGATTCGCCAAATCGGCAAGCGCGAGCCGATGTTCTTCGCCAGCGACGGCGGCCGTGGCTACGTCGTGGTGCCGCTCGAGCACGGCGGCGTGCGCATCCCGATCGGCGTGCGCAAGCTCGGCAAGGCGCGCTTCAAAGGGCTCGAGCCGCTGCCGGTCTACGAAATCGTCGACGGCGCCGATCTCGACCGGCGACGGTTCAAGCCGATCGCCGCCCAGCCGATTCTCGACGCTCTCAACCGGGCCTTCGCCGCCGCCATGACGGCGCGCGGCAAAGCTCAGTCGTCCTGACGCGTCCCGACGTTCGTCTCCTTCTCTCTTCCCCCGCTCTCGCCCCACGAGGAGCTGCGCCATGACCGACCATCCGACCGCTGCCGTCTGGCAGACCGAGCTGCCTGATCTGCCGCCGCCCAAGCGCGGCAAGGTGCGCGATCTCTACGATCTCGGCGACACCCTGCTGCTGGTCGCCTGCGACCGCATTTCCGCCTACGATCACATTCTCCAGCCGGCGATCCCCGGCAAGGGCAAGATCCTGCACCAGCTCAGCGTGCACTGGTTCGAGGCCCTGACCGATCTGGCGCCGCATCATCTGCTGGCGATCGAGCCCGAGGACTTCCCGGCGCGCCTGAAGCCGCACGCCGACGTCTTGCGCGGCCGCGCCGCGCTCGTGCGCAAGGCCGAGGTGATCCCCTTCGAGTGCGTCGCCCGCGGCTATCTGGCCGGCAGCGCGTTCCGCGCCTACGGCCGCGAGGGCGCGATCTGCGGCGTCCCCCTGCCGCCCGGCCTGGTGCGCGCCGACCGGCTGGCCGCGCCGATCTTCACGCCTGCGACCAAAGCGGAAGACGGCCACGACGAAAACGTCGACTTTGCCTATGTCGCCAACGACATCGGTGAAGACGTCGCGCGCGAGCTCAAGCGGTTGACGCTGGCGCTCTACCGGCGCGGCGTCGAAGCGGCCGAGACCAAGGGCCTGATCCTCGCCGACACCAAATTCGAATTCGGCTGGTCCAACGGCGCGATCACCCTGATCGACGAGGTGCTGACCCCGGATTCCTCGCGCTACTGGGACGCCGACGCCTGGCGCCCGGGTCACGAGCCGATCTCGTTCGACAAGCAGTACGTGCGCAACTGGCTCGACGACGAAGCCGGCTGGGACAAGAGCGGGCCGCCGCCGACGCTGCCCGGTGCGGTCGTGCGCGGCACCCTCGATCGCTACGTCGAGGCCTTCCGGCGCCTGACCGGGCGCGATCCGGCGCTTTGACGACGCGCCGGGCCACTAGCCCGGATCGTGCCCCATCCAGCCGTGATAGCGCCGCTGGGTCGGCTCCGACGGCGCCACCCCGAGCTCGCTGAGCAGCGCGGTCAGCCGCAGATACTGGCGGCGCACCAGATCGCGCCTTCCGAGCGTGGCGTACTGCGCCATCACCGCCACGTGGACGGCCTCCTCGTAGGGCTCGTCGATCAGGATAGTGCGGTAGGCGTCGAGCGCCTCGGTCGTGCGCCCGCGCGCGTCGTAGGCGTCGCCGATGCTGCGCAGCACGTCGAGATAGCGCCGGTGCAGCTCGGCGCGACGATGCTCGATCAGCGCGCCGTCGTAGCCGGCCATCAGCGGGCCGCGGTAGAGCCGCCAGGCTTCGGTCCAGGCGATCAGCGCGTCATCGCTGACGCCGCCGGTAACCGCGTTGCCCGATTCGCCGGCGGATGACCCGCTGCGGTCGGCCGCCCGGCCATCGCCGCGGGCGAGCGCATCGCCGCGGTTGGCGTGATCGACGAACGCCTCGACGT
>JBCCOR010000396.1:0-5046 GCA_039025295.1 Acidobacteriota bacterium | reverse complement strand
GGTAGTCGAAGATCTCGTCGTAGTTCTGCGCGGCAGCCGGCGCGCTGATCAACAGAACGAGCGCAGCGAGGACGACAATGAATCGGGACGTGCTGGGGGACATGCGTAGCTCCTCGAAATGAACATGAACATCGATCGCTCAGAATCGCCTGAACGCACAAACGACCAGCTGAACAGCTGGTCGTTGGATCGACAGTCGAAATGGTGCCCAGACGCGGATTTGAACCACGGACACCCTGATTTTCAGTCAGGTGCTCTACCAACTGAGCTATCTGGGCACGAGGCGCACCGCGAGCGGCGCGCGTCTGTCCGCTCATCCGGCACAGACCGGCGCGGCGGACGGGCGCTGAGTCAGAACGCCTTACAACAGCCCGGCGGGACGCGCGCCCCGGCGGGACGACAAGTTTTATCAACTCACTCGACGCACGTCAACGGTCGCGCCCGCGCCGCACCTCGGTAGAATCAACAGCATGCACTCCCCGTTCACGCGCGCAGCCGCCGTCCTCGTTCCGCTGCTGATCGCGATCCTCGCCGTCGACACTGACGACGCGCACGCCTGGTCGCCCGAAAGCCAGACGTTCATCGCGCGCGAGGCCGCGCGCCTCGCACCGCCCGATCTCTACCGGCAGCTGGTGCGCAACCGGCGCGCCTACGACATGGGCGTGCTCGAGCCGTTCCGCACGGGCGATCCGATGAATCGCATCAAGCTCGACGACGGACGCGGACGGCTCGACGAGGCCCTCGAGCTCGCCGTGCGCCAGGCCGTCGCCACGATCGAGCAGCATCGACCCTTCAACGAGGTCGCCTACCGACTCGGCGTCGTCGCCCACTACGTCGCCAGCGCCAACCATCCGCTGCACGTCGCCGCCAGCGATCGCGAACACCGCCGCTACGCCGCCGACTTCCGCCAGTACGGCACCTCCGCCCAGCAGCGCTTCCGGCGCGTGTTCTACGGCTTCCGACGCGAGATGCGCCCGCCCGGCGCGCGGCTCGATCCGACCCGCATGGCGATCGAGGCGATGGCGCGCAGCCGGACGCTCTATCCGCTGATCGGACGCGAATACCGACGCATCGACTTCGGACGCGGCGCCGATCGCTTCGACGACCGCTCGACCGCCTACGCGATCACCGCGCTGTCGTTCAATCACGCGCTCAGTGACATCGCCGATACGCTGCGCTATATTTGGCTCGAAGCGGGCGGGCGCGACGGGCGCAATCCGCTTCCCATCAGAGGTTTACACATCCTTCCGCTGAATCCGCCGGAGCGCCCGGCCAGCGCCGGCTCGAGCGCCGCAGGCGCCGACTCGGCCCGCGCGGCGCGCAAGCAGCCCGTCGTTCTCACCGTCCCCTCGGCCGACCCGCGCGCGCCGCGCTGACCCGATACCGCGCGACGCATCGCCGCCCGCCATCACCGACCGGATCGATCCATGCTCCCGACCCAACGCGCCCTCCTCTCGGTTTCGGACAAGCGCGGCCTCGAACCTTTCGCCCGCGCCCTCATCCATCTCGGCATCGAGCTGGTCTCGACCGGCGGCACGCGTCGCTTTCTCCTCGACGCCGGTCTGCCGGTGACCCCGGTCGCCGACATCACCGGCTTTCCCGAGATCCTCGACGGCCGGGTGAAGACCCTGCATCCGCTCGTGCACGGCGGCATCCTCGCCGATCGCGCGCGCGCCAACCACCTCACCACGCTCGCCGAACACGGCATTCAACCGATCGACCTGATCGTGGTCAATCTGTATCCGTTCGAGGCGACCGTCGCCCGCGACGACGCCGACGAAGCGACGATCATCGAGAACATCGACATCGGCGGCCCGACGATGGTGCGCGCCGCCGCCAAGAATCATCAGAGCGTGACCGTCGTCGTCGATCCCGACGACTATCCGCAGGTGCAGGCCGCGCTCGAGGACGGCCAGCGGACGGTGCCGGACACGCTGCGGCGCAGCCTGGCGCTCAAGGCGTTTCGCCACACCCAGGCGTACGACGCCGCGATCACCGCCTGGCTGCAGCGCACCAGCCGCGAGCCGCAGGACCGCTTTCCGCAGCAGACGACGCTCGAGGTCGAGAAGGTGCTCGAGCCGCGCTACGGCGAGAATCCGCATCAGGACGCCGCCGTGTATCGCATGCGCGGCGGCAGCGGGGTCTTCGGCGGCTTCGAAGCGCTGCAGGGCAAGCCGCTGTCGTGGAACAACCTGCTCGACGCCGACGCCGCCCGCCAGCAGGTGGCGCTGCTGCCCGAGCCGTCGGTGGTGATCGTCAAGCACAACAACCCGTGCGGCGTCGGCCGCGGCGAAGACCTGGTCGAGGCCTTCGAACGCGCGCGACGCTGCGATCCGGTCTCGGCCTTCGGCTCGGTGATCGCGCTCAACCGCGCGGCCGACGGCGCGCTCGCCGAGGCGATGGCCGATCTCTTCGTCGAGGTGATCATCGCCCCCGACTTCGACGACGACGCCCGCGCGCGCTTCGGACGCAAGAAGAATCTGCGCCTGATCACCTGCCCGCTCTACGATCCGCCGGCCGGCGCGGTCGACTGGCGCTCGATCGACGGCGGCTTTCTCGCCCAGACGCCCGACGCGACGGCCGACGATGCCGACCGCTGGACCTGCGTTACCGCGCGTGAACCGAGCGCGGACGAGCGCCAGGCGCTGGAGATGGCCTGGACGGTCGGCCGGATGGTCAAGTCGAACGCGATCGTGCTCGCGCAGGCCGATCGCACGGTCGGCATCGGCGCGGGCCAGATGAGCCGCGTCGACGCCTGCCGGATCGCCATCGACAAGGCGCGCGCGGCGGGGCGGGCCGCGGCGGACTACGGCGGCGGCGACGCCGACGCGATCGACGATCCGATCGCCGGCGCCGCCGCGGCGTCCGACGCCTTCTTTCCCTTCCGCGACGGCCTCGACGTCCTCGCCGAGGCCGGCGTGACCGCCGTCGTCCAGCCGGGCGGCAGCAAGCGCGACGATGAAGTGATCGCGGCTGCCAACGAACACGGCATCACCATGCTCACCACCGGCACCCGCCACTTCCGCCACTGACCGCCGCGCCGGATGCAACGCCCTCTTCGCACGCCGCGGGCCCATCGAACGCCACGGGAGACGCCCATCATGCTGCCTCGCGCCCTGCGCCGGACCCCGATCTGGCTGCTGACGCTCGCCCTCGCCGCCGCGCTCGCCTCGGGCGCGACGGCGCAAAGCACCGACGACAACCCGTGGTCGCATCTGGCCACGCTGCGCGCCAGCCTGGTCGAGGCCGGCCCGGTCACGAGCCGCTTCGTGCAGACCTACGTGCCGGCCGGTTTCGAAACCGGCGACACCGAGGCCGGCCATCTGTCGCTGATGCTGCCGCGCTGCCTGCGCTGGAACTACGACGATGCGGACGCGTCGGATGCCGACGCGCCGGCCGCTGCGACGGCGCCCGCGCCGATCGCCGATCCGCTCGACGAGGGCTTCGACGAGCTCGAAACGAGCAAGAACTTCCTGCTCTGCGACGGCCTCGCCCACGAGTGGAACGACGGCGAGGACGCCGGCCGACGCTTCCCGGTCGACGCCGCGCGCGAGATCGGTCTCGATCTGCTGCTCGTGGATCTCGACACCCTCAAGGCGCGCTACGTCGCCGAGGGACGCCGCGGCGCGGACGGCGGACCGATCGTGGTGCTCGCCACGCCGCCCGACGACGAAGGCCGCTCGGCGGTGCGGGCCGAGCTGCATCTCGATCCAGCCGGCGCGGCGGTGCGCACGCTGAGCTACGTCGACCGCGAGGGCAACCACACGCGCTTCGCGCTGGAGCCGATGCAGCCGCTGAGCCATCAGGCGCTCTTCCAGCCGCCCGCGGGCATGACGTGGATCGACGAATGACGCCGCGGACGCACGCGCATTGGCTCGCCGCGGCGCTGGCGGCCATCGTGCTGCTGACGGCCGCGCCCGGGCACGCCGATTTTCCGTGGCCGTGGAAGCGGGATCCCAAGCCCGCGCCGCGCCTGACCCTCGAAGGCCGGGCAACCAGCGAGGACGGTGCGCCGCTCGCCGGCGTGACGATCCTGCTCGAGGCCACACGCGACCGCAGCTTCGAGCGCCTGCGCCGCAGTCCGCCGCCGCCGCCGCTGCGCCTCACCGCCGAAACCGACGACGCAGGCGCGTTCTCGCTCGTCTGGCAGCGCAGCGGCATCGACTACCGCGATTTCGCACTGACCGTCGCCATGCCGATCATCGACGACGGCAGCGATCGCCTCGAGCGCTTCTACACCCGAGCGATCGACGACCTGATGCGCACCACCGCCGCGCAGGTGCAGGCCGACGTGGTCGTGCCCGCCGACGACGCCTCGGCGCTGCGCTGGCTGCAGCGCTTTCTCGCCGGCCTCGGCAGCGACGACGAAGAGCGCATCTACCGCGAGCTGGGTACGCCCGATCGCGTCGACGCGGAGACCCGGCGCGACGGCGCCAAGGAAGAGGCCTGGTGGTATTTCGCGCGCGGCGTGGTCTACCGCCTGCGCGACGGTGCGCTGCATCAGGTCACGCACTTCGACCCGATTCCCGATCCCTGATTCGATCGTCGCGCGCGGCGCGGCGCCTCAGTCGCGCACCGCGTCGGCGCGGCCGGACGTGCCCGCGTCGTCGACGCCGCGCAGATGGCGGACGACGCGGTTGCGCGGATCGGGCTCGGGCACGGGCAGGCCGAACGCGCCGGGCGGCGCGGGTGCGATCCGCCCCTCGGCACGACCGGCGAGCGGCGCGTCCTCGTCGACCCGCGGATGCAGCCGCGGCACGCCCGCGAGCGGCGCGTCGGTGACGAGGGCATAGCGGAAGCGCGCCGGATGCGGCATGGACCAGCGATCCGCGCCGAGCGGCGCGACGATCAGCGCCGCCGGGCGGTCGCGCTCGGGATCGGGCGGCGCGTCGAGGCCGAGATAGAGCGCCCCCAGCACCGGCCGGTTCGTCGCGCGCAGCGGCAGGCGCAGCCGACCGGCCCGGGGACGCCCCCAGTCGAAGATCAGCCCGGTCGACGGCCGATCGTTCAGCACGCGATCGACCACGGTGTCGCCGTAGTCGGCGC
>JBCCOR010000395.1:0-5066 GCA_039025295.1 Acidobacteriota bacterium | reverse complement strand
GTACGGTGACGCCGCCGCCGCGCCGCGCTGGCACGTGGCGCGCTGTCGGCGCTGCGCTGCGCGGCGCCTGCTGCAAACGCTCGCGCAGCAGCGCGTACGCCTCGGGGGTGTTGACCGTGGTGTAGCCGGCCTCGCGCATGCGCTGCGGAATGTAGGCGCGGTCGCTGGGATCGAAGAGCACCGGCAGAAAGCGCGTCGCCCGCACGGCGGCGTCGTAGAGATCGGGCATGACGACCGTGTCGAAGCGGCCGCCGCGGCCATCGAGGCGATGGGCCTTGCCCTCGTGGCGCAGGCGGTAGCCGCGGGTGCAGATCACCAGCACCCAGTCGGCCTGCACCACCTGCTGCCAGAACCAGCGGTTCCAGTCGGCCGGCGCCGCGCGCTCGAAGCGGTCCATGTGCAGCTGGACGCCGTCGCGTCGCAGCTGCTCGCCCAGCTGCAGCACGCGCCGACGATGGCCGTTGTCGTCGTGGCTGTAGCTGAGAAATACCCGCACGCGCGCGCTGGATCCGGACATGGTGGTGGCTGTGGCTGAATCTGACGTGGAAGCGGGTTGGGGCGTGGGAGCGGGTTGGATCGCGGCGCGCCGTCGGCGTCAGGCGACGGGTGAGGAG
Organism: Acidobacteriota bacterium; assembly: GCA_039025295.1. Taxonomy (GTDB): domain Bacteria; phylum Acidobacteriota; class Thermoanaerobaculia; order Multivoradales; family J023; genus JBCCOR01. Next base: position 4,452 of record JBCCOR010000395.1, on the reverse strand, counting down.
GTCGTCGGATCGAGTGGCTCGGACGCGGCGCGCCGTCCGGCGCGCGCCGTCGCGGGAGCCGCGGTCGCGTCGCTCGGGCCCAGCGCGCGTCGCTCGAGCTGCAGCGCTTGGCGCACCTGCTCGAAGGCGGTCTGCAGGCGCAGCAGCAGCGGCTCCATCCGGTGCAGCGCGCCGCGGCGACCGTGGGCCTCGAGCTGTGCGCAGATGCCGGCCATGGCGTTGGCGCCGAGGTTGGCGCTGCTGCCCTTGAGGCTGTGCGCCTGGCGCTCGAACTGCGGCGCGTCGCCGGCGGCCAGCAGCTGCCAGAGCGCGGTCAGCTTCTCGGGCGTCTGCTGCAGATAGAGATCGATCAGCGGCCCGACGACGTCCTTGCCGGTCGCTTCCTGCAGCGCGCGCAGCGAGGCCAGGCGCTGGCGGTCGAGGGTGGCGCCGTTGGTGTCTTCGACCAGCAGGTCCGACGACGGGCGGGTGATGTCCGACGGCCGCCGGATCGCCACCTCGCCGGTGCGGTCGGTGCCGTCGCGGCGCGCGTGGGCGCTGCGCTCGAGCGCCTGCTGCAGGGCCTCGACCCGCACCGGTTTGCTGATGTAATCCTGCATGCCCGCTTCCAGGCAGGTCTCGCGATCGCCGCGCAGCGCGTGTGCGGTCATCGCGATCAGGCGCGGACGTCGATCGGGCGGGAACTCCCGCTGCACCTGGCGCGCGACCTCGAGGCCGTCCATGGTCGGCATCTGCACGTCGAGCAGCACCACGTCGTACTCTTTGTAGCGCATCGCCTCGAGCGCTTCGAGACCGTTGGCGGTGACGTCGGCGTGGTAGCCGAGCCGCTGCAGCATCATCGCCGCAACCTTTTGGTTGACCTCGTTGTCCTCGGCCAGCAGCAGACGCAGCGGCAGGCGCTTGCCCATCTCACCGTCGATCGCCAGCTGCGGCAGCTCCTGCGCGGCGGGCGCGTGCGATTCGTCGATCTCCGCGTCGTCGTGGGCGCCACTGCCGTGCCACAGACCGACCAGTGTCGCCTGGATCTGATGCGGCTTGATCGGTTTGTGCACCATCTCGTGAAACGCCATCTGCATGGTCTGGCCGAGATCGTGGATGCTGCTCTCCGAGGCGCTGAGCCAGCCCATGCCGATCAACGGCAGCAGCACGCCCGGCAGGCTGCGGCGGATCGCGTGTGCCAGAGCGATGCCGTCCATGCCTGGCATCTCAGTGTCGATCAAGACGACGTCGCAGGGCGCGCGGCCCGTGCGGCGATGTGCCTCGGACAGCCACGCGAGCGCATCGCGCCCGTCGGCGTGGACCGCAACCTTCATGCCCCACGCGTCGGCCCAGCGCGCGAGTGCTTCGCGGCAGGTCGCGTTGTCGTCGACCACCAGCAGATGACGGCCGCGCAGCAAGCGATGCGGCGCCAGACGCACCGCCGCGGTCGGTGTGTCGTGGCCCTGATGCGGACGCTCGGTCTGGACGGTGAACGAGAAGGTCGTGCCCTGGCCGACGGTCGAGCGGACGCTGATCGCACCACCCATCATTTCGACCAGGCGACGCGTGATGGTCAGGCCGAGGCCGGTGCCGCCGTAGCGTCGGGTCATCGAGGCGTCGGCCTGCGTGAAGGGCTGGAAGAGCTGGTCGATCTGCTCGGGGGCGATGCCGATGCCGGTGTCGCGCACGCGGAAGGCGAGCGCGAAGGCGCCCGGCGCGCGGCTGTCGGCCTGACGACGTTCGACGTCGACCACGACCTCGCCGACGTGGGTGAACTTGACCGCGTTCGACAGCAGATTGACCAGGATTTGCCGCAGCCGACCGCGATCGCCGAGGATCGTGGCGGGCAGCTCGGCGGTGGGCAGATAGACCAGGTCGATGCCCTTGGCCGCCGCCTTGGGCGCGATCAGGTCGAACGACTCCTCGATGCAGGCGAGCGGATCGAACGGCAGATGTTCGAGCTCGAGCTTGCGCGAGTCGATCTTGCTGAAGTCGAGGATGTCGTTGATCAGGCTCAGCAGCGCGTCGCCGCTCTTGCGGACGGTGTTGACGTAGTCGCGCTGCTGGGCGGTCAGCTGGGTGTCCATCAGCAGCTCGGCAAGGCCGATCACGGCGTTGAGCGGCGTGCGGATCTCGTGGCTCATGTTGGCCAGGAAATCGGTCTTGGCCTGGGCGGCGTCCTCGGCCATCTCCTTGGCCCGCTGCAGGGCGTCCTCGGCGCGGCGCCGCTCGCTGATCTCCTGCTGCAGATCGCGCGTGCGCTCCTGCACGCGCCGCTCCATCTCGTCGCGGTCGCGCTTGTGGCGGCTGATGTCGATGTACATCGCCTGTGTGCCGATCGAGGCGCCGGTGAGATCGGTGTCGGGAATGGTGTAGCGCAGCGTGTCGAGCACGCGGCCGTCGCGCGTCACCAGCTGGCAGTCCTCGGCCAGCGCCTGGCCACGCAGGGTGCGCTCGTAGCCGCCCTCGAGCAGCCGCTTGGCCGACGCGTGGGTGTGGATCTCGGCCAGCGGGCGCCCGATCAGCTCGGCCCGGCGGTAGCGCAGCTCGTCGAGCAGCGGCCGGTTGCAGTCGGCGATGATCGGGCCGCTCTCGCTGTCGCGGCTGATCAGGTAGAAGACCGGCGTGTTCTCCAGCAGTCCGCGGTAGCGGCGGTGGGTTTGCTCGAGCACCAGCTTGGCCTGCTCGCGCTCCTCCTCGGCGGCAGTTACGCGCGCCTCGTGGCGCGCCTCGGCGTAGGCCTCGAGGCCTGCCACCAGCGGCGCGGTCACGCTGCGGCGGAACACCAGCGTGCTCTCGAGATCGGCGGTCTGCGTGCGCAGGCGGCGGGCGAGATCCTCGTGCAGGCTGATGAACGCCGCCATCGACCAGTCGCGCGCCGCCATCTCCCGACCGAGCTCGCGCGCCACGCGCAGCTGCGCCGGATCGCCGGTGGCCGCGTAGGCGTCGAGCAGCGCGGCGTAGCGCTCGCGCAGCGACGGATCGAGGCGTTCGGGGCTGTTCGGGTCGGGGATGCTCATGATGATCGAAGCCGAGCTCTCATCCTAACGCGCTTTTGGATCCGGCGCCGGGCGCCGGGCGCCGGGCGCCGCGCGCCGGGCGCCGCGCGCTGGACCCGGCCGGGACTCACGCCGTCAGCGCGTCGAGGACGGCGCGATAGTCCGCGGCGCGCATCGGGGTGGGATTGCTCGGGTTGGAGCCGTTGGCCTCGGCGAGCGCGGCGATCTCGTCGAACGCCTCGCTCGGCACGCCGAGCTCGCCGAGCTTCGGCAGCCGGAAGCTGTTGAGGAAGGCGTCGAGGAAGCCGAAGAACGCGTCGGCCTGCTCGCGCTCGTCGAGCGGCGGCTCGGCGATCGTGACCTCGGGCAGCAGGGTGTCGGCCAGATGCGCGAGGACCGGATCGATCGTCGGACGATGATGCGCCAGGATCGGCCGCAGCAGCAGCGCGTTCGCCAGGCCGTGGGGCACGTCGAAGCGGCCGCCGAGGGCTTCGGAGAGGCAGTGGACGCCGGCGACGTCGGCGTTGCCGAAGGCGATGCCGGCGAGGGTCGAGGCGCGCATCGTCTGGAAGCGGGCCTCGGCGTCGTTGGCGATGTCGCGCACGGCGCGCGGCAGATGGTCGAAGAGCAGCGCGATCGCCTGCGCCGCGAGCGCGTCGGAGACCGGATTGGCCCGCCGGCCGGTGATCGCCTCGAGCGCGTGGGTCAGGGCGTCGAGGCCGGTGGTGGCGATCAGCCGCGGCGGCAGGGTGATCAGCAGATCCGGATCGACCAGCGCGTGCGCCGGGAAGAGCGCTTGGCCCTTGACGCTGATCTTGCGCCCGGTGCGGTCGTTGCGGTCCGCGTCCGGCTCGGTCAGCACCGACACCCAGGTCACCTCCGAGCCGGTGCCGCAGGTCGTGGGCACGGCGATCAGCGGCAGCGGCGCGCGGTCGAAGGTGCGGCGGTCGACGTAGTCGGCGGCGTCGCCGTCGTTGCGGGCGAGCAGCGCGGCGCCCTTGGCGGCGTCGAGCACGCTGCCGCCGCCGAGCGCGATCACCGCGCCGCAGTCGTCGGCGCGCGCGACCACCGCGGCTGCCTCGGCGGTGGTGGTGCGCGGATTGGCCTCCACGGCGTCGAACACGGTCACCGCGCCGCAGGCCGGCGCTTCGGCGAGCCGCGTCAGCACGCGATCGACGAGCGGCGTCGCGCGCAGGCCGGCGTCGGTGACCAGCAGGGCGCGGATCGGCGCGTCGGCGGACGCGCCGTCGAGCGAGGCGAGCGCTTCGGGCAGCCGGTCGACGGCGCCAGAGGCGAGATGGACGTGGGTGGGCAGGCGAAATCCGAGCATGGTCGCAGCGCTCCGTGGCAGCGGATGAATGGATGGGTTCGATGCGGCCGGGCCGCTGGGGGGCCGGACCGATTAGGGCGAGCCCCCGCAAATTACACAAGCCAATTAAGGGCCGGGTGAACCCACCTACAGCCAAACCACCCC
>JBCCOR010000394.1:0-5072 GCA_039025295.1 Acidobacteriota bacterium | reverse complement strand
GGAACTCGCGCCGGCGCGCGTCGCCCGGGCTGCCGCCCTGCTGGGCGTGGTAGATGCGCTCCATCTGGCGCGAGAGATGGCTGACCTGGCGATCGAGCTTCTTCTCCAGATTGGCTTGGCTCTCCGTCCAATGGCTCACGGCGCGCCGCAGGCGTCCGATCTCCTCGCTGATCGTTTCGAGGATCAGGTTCAGGTTGTCGACCGGCAGGGACGGCGGGGATGTTTGCTGCGCCAAAATGGTTTCCTCGCGACAAGTCGAGCGGACGCGCCCGGCGTTCGAGCGGATGTCGGCCGCGGTGAACGGGAGCCGTTGGGTCTCGTATGCTACCGCGTTTTGTTGCCGCTGCGGTCGACGCGGCACCCGCGCGCGCGGCCGAGGTGCTCGTGCAGGGCCTGCCGGCTGCGCGCCAGCGCGTCGGCGTGCGGCAGCCAGCGGAACACGCCGCGGGCGTCGCGCGCGGGCGCGCCGACGCCGCACGGCGCCGGCACGACGTCGAAGCCGGCGCGCGCGAACGCCTCGACCGCGCGCCGCATGTGCCAGGCGTGGGTGACCAGCACGATGCGCGCGCCGGGCGCGAAACGGCGCGCCGCGCGGCGCGCGCTGTCGACGGTGGTGCAGGCCGCGGCGTCGAGCCAGCGTGGCGGCGCGGTGGCGAAGTCCTGCTGCAGGACGTCGGCCATGCGCGCGCCGGCGCCGTCGCCGATCGGGAAGAGCGGCCAGCCGTGGCGGCGGTGCAGCGCGGCCGCGTGGCGCAGCCGGACGAGGGTCGCGGGGGCGACGTCGATGCCGTCGCGCTGCGCGCGCGCGCCGTCGAAGCGTCCGGCGTCGAGCACGATCAGCGCGCGCACGACGCCGGGCGGCGCGAGCCGGGGGTCGTCGCCCTGCAGCGGCGGATGCCGGATCAGCGCGGCGCACAGCCGGTCGGCCACGGCCGGCAGGCTGACGAGCAGCAGAAGAACGGCGCCGAGCGCGATCGCCGCGAGGCCGACGCGCTGTACCGCGCCGGCGTCTCCGCGCGCGAACGCGAGCACCATCAGGCCGCACGCGATCGGCACGAGCGCGCAGCCCGGCGGCAGGATCAGCGCCTTGAGCAGCCGCCGGCCGGCGACGCGGTCGGGCTGTGGCGTCGCGGATGGCGTCGCGGACGGCGACGTCGCGGCGGACGGCGACGCGTCGATGCGGGACTCACGCGCGGGGTCCATCGCCATCGTCGCGCGCGTCGCCGTCGCCGTCGATGCCGCCGTCGGTCGGCGCGCGGTAGCCGAGCCGGGCCTGGCTGCGCGCGATGCGTCGGTCGAGATCGGTGATCGTCGGCGCGCCGCCGGTCGCCGGCGGATACTGGCTGCGGCGGTAGAGCGGATAGAGCTCGCTGCGCAGATGCGCCATCGGCTGATGGCCGCGTCGCGTCGCGCGGGCATGACGCAGCGCGCCGAGGTCGATCGGCGCGACCACGGTCTTCGCGCCCGGCCCGGGATCAGCCTGCGCCAGGATGCGGCCGTCGTAGTCGACCACCATGCTGCCGCCGGGCCACGAGAACGGCGGATAGTGCGACTGCGACGCGGCCTGGTTGGCGGCGACGACGTAGGCGATGTTCTCGAGCGCGCGGCAGCGGTTGACCACCGTCCACCAGTCCATCGGCGGCGTCGCGCCCCACGGATCCATGTAGGCCGAGACCCGCAGCAGGATTTCGGCGCCGTCGGCGACCAGCTGGCGCAGCACTTCGGGAAAGAGCCAGTCGTAGCAGATCGCTGCGCCGAGACGGCCGATGGGCGTGTCGACCACCGGGAAGATCGGCGCGTCGAAGTTCGCGAGATCGTGCGGACTGGCGTGCACCTCCCACGGAATCCACGGATTGACCTTGCGGTAGATGCTCAGCACACCCGCGGGGCCGATCAGGCAGGTGCTGTTGAACACCGCCTCGGGATGGTCGGGATGGCGCTCGAGGAACGTGCCGGTCTGGATGTAGACGTCGTGCTCGCGGGCCTTGGCGACGTAGCGGTCGGTGTGCGCGTTGGGCAGCTCGACCGCCAGCTTCTCGCGCAGCTCGGCGACGGTCGGGTAGATCGGCGCCGCGTGGGCGAACTCCGGAAACACGATCAGCCGCACCGGCTCGAACGGCCGGTAGCCGCTCACCACCTGGTCGATGCGGTCGAGCATGTGATCGACGTGGGCGGCGATGCCGTCACGGTCGATCGGGTTGGGCAGATCGACCTGACAGGCGGCCGCCGCGTAGCGCATATCGGTCTCGACGTTCATGCGCTGCATTATAGAAACGAAAAGGACGATGCAGGGAATCAATCAAGATTCATCGATCGTTGATCGATCGAGGTCGTACGCGCATAAGACCGCGTGAATCCCAATTGGTTCAAAGGTTTTCTTGACCGCTTGGCAGGCCGTCGGTAGCCTTTTTTCAACGTTTTCCCCCGCAACGAATGATGCATTGCGCAGGTTTTCTGATCTGCGCCGATGTGATCCATCGTGGCCGCGCCGCGCCTCCGCTTCGGTGCGATCCATCCCTGCTGATTGCCCTACAGGATTCTTCACCCATGCTCACAAGCGCGATCGGATTCATGCGCCAACGCAAAGGCCTGAGCGCCCTGCTGCTGGCCCTCCTGGTGGCCGTGCCCGGCTCGCTCCTCGTGGCCCGACACGTCGACCGCAGCGGCTGGGCGTTCTTCGACACCGGCAAGACCATCGTCCAGCATCTCGGCCAGCTCGCGAGCGCGGCCAAGCAGCGCAATCTGTCGGGCATCGCCGATCTCTACGCCGAGGACTTCCGCGGCGAGGCGCTCGGCTTCGCCGCGCTCGGCGCGCCCCAGACGCGCGACGACGTGCGCATCTATGCCTTCGGCGGCGATAGGGCCGAGGCGCTCGACGATCGCTCGGCCGCCATCGACGAGTGGCGGCGCTATCTCGACGGCTTCGCGGAGATCGAAGAGGTCGGTCTCTACATTCACCGCCTCGAGCGCTGGCGGGGCGGCACAAACGGCGAGCTGGTCGCCAGCGTGCGCTTCGAGCTGATCGGCACGCCGCAGGGTGAACCGCGGTCGGGCATCGATCGCGGCTTCTTCCGCATGCACTTCGCGCCGGTCGACGGCGATCCCGAGACGCTGCGCATCACCCGTTCCGCGCTGATCGAGGGCGATCGCGTGATCAGCGCCGTGCCGCACTTCGTCGACGTCGCCGCCGACGCCGGCGTGGCGTTCGAGAACCGCTACTACCCGGCGTTCCTCGAGCAGGACCTCAAGTTCAAGATGCTGCGCTACGGCCCGGCGGGCATCACCGCCGCCGACATCGACCGCGACGGCTTCCACGATCTCTTCGTGCCCGACGGCGAGGCCTCGCGGCTGTACCGCAACGCCGGCGACGGCACCTTCGTCGACATCACCGCGGCCGCCGGCCTCGCCGGGCTCGACGGCGTCGGCGTCGGCCTCTTCGCCGACATCGACAACGACGGCGACAAGGACTTCTTCGTCAGCCGCACGTTCGCGCCCAACCAGCTCTTCCGCAACGAGGGCTGGGGCGAAGACGGCATACCGCGCTTCGTCGACGTCACCGCGGCGTCTGGCATGCGCGCCGACTGCTGCACGACGGTGGCGTCGTTCGGCGACATCGACAACGACGGCTTCCTCGATCTCTACGTCGGTCGCTATCTCGATCCGCGCACCGACATCCCGACCACCTTCTACGCCCGCAACGGCGAGCCCAACCAGCTCTACCACAACAACGGCGACGGCACGTTCACCAACATCACCGAATCGGCCGGCGTCGGCGAGCTCGGCCTGTGCCTGGGCACGGTCTTCGGCGACTACGACGACGACGGCGACGCCGATCTCTACGTCGTCAACGACTTCGGCCGCAAGACGCTCTACCGCAACAACGGCGATCTGACCTTCGACGACGTCACGGTCGAAACCGGCACCCTGGCCTACGGCGCCGGCATGAGCGCGTCGTTCGGCGACTACGACAACGACGCCGATCTCGACATCTACATCGCCCACATCCGCTCCGAGGAGGGCTGGTTCGCGGAGTCGCCGACCGTGCTGCGCTACATGCTCAACACCTGGCGCCAGGGCGTGTGGGTGAGCGACATGCCGCTCTATTTCGAGATCTTCCGCCAGAGCGGCTTCGGGTTCGTCCAGGTCTTCCAGGACATGGCGTCGGGCAACACGCTGCTGCGCAACGACGGCGACGGCACGTTCAGCGACGTCACCTGGGACGCCGACGCCAATCCGCCGGGCTGGTTCTGGGGCTCGGGCTTCGCCGACTTCGACAACGACGGCTGGCAGGATCTCTACTCGGCCAACGGCTGGGTCTACAACGACCGCGATTCCGAGATCGAGCTGGAGTTCCTCAACAACGTCGTCTCGGAGATGAAGACCTACAAGACCGGCTACTACTTCGATCCGAATTTCTTCGGCGCGCGCTCGTGGCACGGGTGGGAGCGCAACCGTCATCTGATCAACCAGGGCGACGGCACGTTCAAGGAGATCGGCCGCGCCACCGGCACGGATCTTCTGACCAACTCGCGCGGCACCGCCTACGCCGACTTCTGGAACCGCGGCGTGATCGACATCGCCGTCGCCGGCTCGACCGACACGCACGCGCTCCTGCGCAACGACGTCGGCCTGCATCGCGACTGGCTGCAGGTCGAGCTGGTCGGCGATCCGTCGCGGCCCGACGGCAGCAACCGCGACGCCGTCGGCGCGCGCGTGATCGTCGAGGCCGGCGGGCAGACGATGATGCGCGAGATCGCCCTCGGCGACGGCTACGGCTCGCAGAACACGCTGCGCCTGCACTTCGGCCTGATGAGCGCGCGCGACGACGACTCGATCCCAACGGTCGAGCGCCTAACCGTGCGCTGGCCGCGCTCGGGCGCCGAGCAGGTCTTCGAGCGCGTCGAAGGCAACCGCATCGTGCGCGTCGTCGAGATGGTCGACGCGCTCGAGCCCGTGGTCTACGCGGCGCCGCCGGCGGGCGACGCGTCGACGGACGCGATGCCGGCGGGCGAGGAGCTGGCGGGCGATGTCTGAGCCGCGCTCTACCGCCCGCGACGGGATGCGCAGCCGGC
>JBCCOR010000393.1:0-5080 GCA_039025295.1 Acidobacteriota bacterium | reverse complement strand
GACGCGACGGGCGATGCGTTGCACGACCGGGATGGATCCGATGCGGTCCCGCGCGTCGACCGTCGGCGCTACCGTCGGCTGGTGCGATTTTTCTTCGGCGTCTTCGTCAACGTGCTGATCGGCGACGTGCTGCTGCAGCGTCCGGCGCTGCGTCTGCTGCGGCCGGATCCGCTGCCGCGCTGGCGTCGGCTGGCGCGTCGCTACCGTCTGCTCGCCGCGCGCGAGGGCGGCGTGCTGATCAAGCTCGGTCAGTACCTCAGCACCCGCGTCGATGTGCTGCCGCGGGCGGTGACCGACGAGCTCGCCGGTCTGCAGGACACCGTGCCGCCGGCGCCGCACGCGGTGATCCTCGCCGGCGTCGAGGCCGATCTCGGCCGACCGGCCGAGGCACTGTTCACCCGCTTCGACCGCACGCCGCTCGGCGCGGCGTCGCTCGCCCAGGTCCACGGCGCGCGGCTGCGCGACGGACGCTCGGTGGTGATCAAGGCGCTGCGTCCGAATATCGAGACATTGGTCGACACCGACCTGCGCGCGATCACCCGCGCGCTGGGCTGGCTGCGCGCCTGGCGCGCGGTGCGCAGCCGGGTGGATCTCGATCGGCTGATCGAATCGTTCGAAGGCACGCTGCGGGCCGAGCTCGATCTGCGCCAGGAGGGGCGCAACGCTGAACGCTTCGCCGAGAATTTCGCCGACGATCCGCAGATCCGCGCGCCCGCGATCGTCTGGAGCCACGTCGGCCGGCGCACGCTCGCGCAGGAGAACGTCGCGTTCATCAAGCTCGGTGATCTCGCCGCGCTCGACGCCGCCGACATCGATCGCCCGGCGCTCGCGCAGCGCCTGTATGCGTCGATCCTGCGCCAGGTCGTCGAACACGGCTTCGTCCACGCTGATCCGCATCCCGGCAATCTCTTTGTGCGACCGGCGGACGACGACCTGCCCGAGCAGCTGATCTTCGTCGACTTCGGCATGGTCGCCGAGATTCCCGACAGCCGGCGGGCGTTCGTGCGCGCGCTGCTGAGCGCGGTCGGGCGCCGCGACAGCGCCGGCACGGTGCGCGCCCTGGTCGACGCCGGCATCCTGCGGCCGGGCGCCGACGTGCCGGCGCTGGTCGAAGCGGTCGAAACCCTCTACGAGCGCTTCTGGAGCGTCGGCCTCGGCCGGCTCAACGACGCCGTCCAGGACGCCGCCGAGGAGCTGTGGCGGGCCTTTGGCCAGCTGCTGGCGACGACGCCCGTGCAGGCGCCGGTCGACCTGGTCTTCGCCGGCCGCGCGCTCGAGCTGCTCAGCGGCCTTGCGACCCAGCTCGATCCCGAGTTCAAGCCCGGGCCGGCGGTGATGCGCGCGGCCGCCCGGCTGGTGGCCGACGAGGCCGCGGCGCGCGGACCCGCCGAGATCGGCCGCGAGGCGCTGGCGGCGGCGCGCGATCTGGCCGATCTGCCGTTCGCCGCGTCGCGGGTGCTGCGCCGCCTCGACGGCGATCGCCTGACCGTGCGCACGTCGCTCACGCCCGACGGCCGGCGGCGCTGGGACAATCTCGAACGCGCGCTCGAGCGCCTCGCCGGCGCGGTGATCACGGCCGCGCTTCTGGTCGCCGGGGCGCTCCTCTGGCCCGAGCTTCCGCTCGTCGGCGGGCTGCTGCTGATCGCCGCCGCGCTGCGCGCGGTGGTCGCGACCCTCGGTCGCTGGCTACAATGAGCCCGCTCCGCCCTGCGCCCGACGATTCTCGACCGCGGCGTCATCCACCGTCATTCCCCTGAGGCTCGCCATGTCCGAAGCCCCCGCGCCGCCGATCGACTCCCTGCCCACGCCGCCCCCGCCCGAGGACGACCCGACCCGTCGCGGCGTGTTCGGCCGCTTCCTGGCCATCGTCGAGTGGCTGGGAAATCTGCTGCCGCATCCGGTCACGCTGTTCGCGATCTTCGCGCTGGGCGTGGTCGTCCTGTCGGGCCTGCTCGGCGACGTCAGCGTCATGGACCCGCGCCCCGAGGGCGCCAAGGGACGCGCCGACGACGGCATGATCCGCGCCGTCAGCCTGATGAACGCCGAGGGCGTGCGCCGCATCCTGCAGGGCCTGGTCACCAACTTCACCAACTTCGTGCCGCTCGGCACGGTGCTGGTGGCGATGCTCGGTGTCGGCATCGCGGAAGGGTCGGGCCTGCTCTCGGCGCTGATCCGCCTGGTCGTGCTCAAGGCGCCGGCGCGCCTGCTGACGATGGCGGTGGTGTTCGCCGGCGTGCTCTCGAACACCGCGTCGGAGATGGGCTACGTCGTGCTGGTGCCGCTCGCCGGCACGGTCTTCCTCGCCCTCGGGCGCCATCCGCTGGCCGGCATGGCCGCGGCCTTCGCCGGCGTCTCGGGCGGCTACAGCGCCAATCTGCTGATCGGCACCGTCGATCCGCTGCTCGCCGGCATCACCCAGGAGGCGGCGCAGCTGATCGACCCGACCTACGAGGTGCACGCGGCGGTCAACTGGTATTTCATGTCGATCAGCACGGTGATGATCACGCTGGTCGGCACCTGGGTGACGGTCTCGATCGTCGAGCCCAACCTCGGTACCTACGACGACAGCCGCGCCGAAGAGGGCGTGCGCGATCCGAACGCGACCCGGCCGGTGTCGGCGCTCGAGATCAAGGGCCTGCTCTACGCCGCCGGCTCGCTGGTCGCGCTGATCATCGGCCTGGCGCTGCTGGTCGTGCCCGAGGGCGCGATGCTGCGCAATCCCGAGACCGGCGAGCTGCTCAACTCGCCGTTCCTGCGCAGCGTGGTGGCCTTCATCTTCATCTTCTTCGCCGTGCCGGGCATCATTTACGGCCGCATCGTCGGCACGATGCGCAGCGATCACGAGATCATCGAGGGCATGGCCTCGGCGATGCGCACGCTCGGGCTCTACATCGTGCTGGTGTTCTTCGCCGCGCAGTTCGTGGCGTTCTTCAAGTGGACCAACCTCGGCGCGATCCTCGCGGTCGAGGGCGCCGATCTGCTCAAGTCGATCGGCCTGACCGGTCCGCTGGTGTTCATTCCGTTCATCCTGATGTGCTGCCTGGTCAACCTCAGCCTCGGCAGCGCGTCGGCGCAGTGGGCGGTGACGGCGCCGATCTTCGTGCCGATGCTGATGCTGCTCGGCTACAGCCCCGAGGTGATCCAGGCGGCCTACCGCATCGGCGATTCGACGACCAACATCATCACGCCGATGATGAGCTACTTCGGCCTGATCCTGGCCTTCGCCTGCCGCTTCGACCGCCGGCTCGGCATCGGCACCATCGTCAGCACGATGCTGCCCTACACGCTCGCGTTCCTCGGCGCCTGGATCATCCTGTTCTACGGCTGGGTGTTCGGGCTCGGGATGCCGGTCGGGCCGGAAGCGCCGACGTTCTACACGCCCTGATCCCGGCCGGCCGGATCCTGATCCGCCGGCGATGCGTCGTCCGACGGCGCGTCGCCGGACGGATCGTCGGCCCGGAGTGCGGCCAGCGTGTGATCGCCGAGCAGGCGATCGCGCTGGGCGTCGAGGGCGACGCGCAGGTCCTCGAGCACCGGACCGACGCTGGGCGGCAGCGCCGCCAGCACGGCGCGTTCCTCGGCGCCGTAGACCGCGAAGACGGCGCGCGCCGTGAGCGCGTGCGGATCGCCGCCGAGTACATAGCACGCGGTGTCGTCTTCGGCGCGGGTCACCACCAGCAGGCCGGCGTCGCGCAGCGGTTCGAGCAGGCGATCGAGCGCGTCGGCCTCGACCTGCAGCGCCTCGGCGAGGGCTTCGCGCGCGGTCAGCGGCGCGCCGGCGCGCAGGCGGTCGGCGATCACCAGCAGCGCGCCGAGGCCGATCAGCGGTGCGTCGAGCCGCGCCGCGATCCGCGGGGTGCGTGACAAAACGCGCGCGTGCTGCGCACAGTACGTGACCTCGGCGCCGTAGAGCACCGCCATCCAGCCGAGCTGGATCGAGATCATGAACAGCAGCGCGAGGCCGAAACCGCCGTAGATCAGCGACATGCCGGTGACAGCGTCGACGTAGAGTGCGAAGCCGCGGCGCAGCAGCTCGATCAGCAGCGCGGCGGTGAAGCCGCCGAACGCGGCGTGGCGCGACGCCACCCGCGTCATCGGCAGCTGCCAATAGATCAGGGTCAGCAGCAGCCAGGTGGCGGTGAACGGCAGCAGCAAGCGCACCAGACCAGTGTCGAAGATGACGCGGTAGATCGGATGCTCGCCGAGCACGTAGACGGCCGAGAACGCGCCGCCGAGCAGCAGCGGTCCCCAGAAGAGGATCAGGGTGAGCGAGCGCAGGCGGCGCAGCACGGAGCGGCGCGCGGTGGCGCGCCAGATGCGGTCGATCGTGCGCTCGATGCTGGTGAAGACCGAGAGCGCGGTGACGAGGAAGATGACGAAGCCGGGGCCGCGGATCGTGCGCGCCTGCTCGAGGAAGGTCTCGAGCTGCTCCAGCACGCTCGCCTCGGAGTAGACCAGCATGGTCGCCAGCCCCTCGACGATGCGCGCCTGCGCGCCGCCGAACGCCTGGGTGGCGAGGAAGGTGAACGCGGCGAGCAGCGGGATCAGCGACACCACGGTGATGAACGCCAGCGCTGCCGCCTGCAGCGGCAGGCCGTCGCTCGACGCCTTGCGCAGGGCGGTGATCAGCACGTGCGGCATCCGATGCGGCGGAAGCGGCGCGGTGCGCGGTGCGTCGAACGCTGTGGCGGGAACGGCGCGGACCTCGGCGTGGTTCATGACCCAGCGTGGTTCATCACGGGTGGTGCCCCATCGCGCGCGCGACGCTGATATCGTCAAGGCTTCTGCCCGAGGGGCCGGAATGCGCCGAGCCTACCATTTCAACGGTTCGAACGCGTTTCAGCGCGCGCCGCAGCCGATATTTCGACCTGATCGCAAGGAGGTTCTTCCCCATGAGCGAGGCCACTTCGAACGATACCGCCGCCCAGCCGTCTGCGTCCGCGGACGACACCCCTGAGCTGGCCAACGCCAAGCAGCAGATCGACGACACCGTCGCCCGCACCCGCCAGGGCGTGCAGGAGCGGCTCGACGACGCGCGCGGCCGGATCGGCGACGTCACCGACGAGCTCGGCGGCCGGCT
>JBCCOR010000392.1:0-5104 GCA_039025295.1 Acidobacteriota bacterium | reverse complement strand
GGTCGCTCTCGTGCGCGGCCATCGAACGCCTCAGGTAGAGCGCGTCGTACCCGAGGTCGTCGAGATAGCCGAGCAGCTCATTCAGCGGCGACGGAGACGGGCTGGACACGGCGCGTCAGGAGATCGTGGAAGCGCATCAGCAGATCGTGCGCCAGCTGGGTCTTCGGTCGGCGGGCGAAATGCTGCGGCGCCGCGTCGTCGTGGACGAAGATGGTGACTTCGTTGTGGTCGGCGCTGAAGCCGATATCGGCGCGCGAGACGTCGTTGAGCACCAGCACGTGCGCGTCTTTGCGGCGCAGCTTGTCGCGGGCGGCGTGCGGATCGGGCTCGGTCTCGGCCGCGAAGCCCACCCGCAGCGCGTCGGGCGCCACCGCCGGCAGGCCGGCGAGGATGTCAGGATTCTCGATCAGCTCGAAGGTTGGCGTGCCCTGCGCCTTCTTCCACTTCGACGGCGCCATCTGCACGGGTCGGTAGTCGCCGACCGCAGCGGTCATGATCACCAGATCGGCCGCACCGATGCCGGCGTCGGCGGCGCACGCGGCGTAGACCGCGTCGCGCATGTCGCACGCGGTCTCGACGTCGACGCGCGCGACGCCGGCGGGCGTCGCGAGCGAGACCGGGCCGGCGATCAGCGTCACCTCGGCGCCGAGCCGCGCCGCGGCGTCGGCCAGGGCGAAGCCCATCTTGCCGCTCGAGCGGTTGCCCAGAAAGCGCACTGGATCGAGCGGTTCACGCGTTGGGCCGGCGCTGATCACCACGCGGTGGCCGCGGTAGGGACCGGCGCCGGCGGCGCGGGTCGCGGCCTGCAGCGCGGCGTCGACGATCGTCTCGGGATCGGCCAGGCGGCCCATGCCCCAGTCGCCCGACGCCAGCGGCCCTTCGATCGGCCCGACGATCTCGACGCCGCGCACGCGCAGCTGGTCGACGTTCGCCTGGACGGCGGCGTTGCGCCACATCGCGTCGTGCATCGCCGGCGCGATCACGACCGGACCGCGAAACGCCAACAGCGCCGTGGTCAAGAAGTCATCGGCCAGGCCCTGGGCGACGCGGCCGAGCAGATGCGCGGTGCCGGGCGCGATGCACACGACGTCGGCCCACTCGGCGGCGACGATGTGGTGCTCCAGGCCGCTGTCGGTCGGGCTGAGGTATTCCTGCTGATAAACGGCGTGACCGCTCAGCACCTCGAGCGTCAGGGGGGTGATGAACGACGCCGCCGCACGGCTCAGGGCGCAGCGCACCGTCGCGCCGCGCGTGGTCAGCGCGCGCACCATCAGCGCCGACTTGTAGGCGGCGATGGTGCCGCCCACGCCGAGCAGCACGCGCGGGGCACGCGCAGGGCGCGCAGCGGCAGCGCCGTCCGCCGTCACGCGTCGCCGTCCGCAGCGGCCTCGGGCGCAGGCGCGTCGCCGTCGGCGGCGGGCTCTTCGGCGGCGATTTCGGTGCTCGCCTCGTCGTCGCCCGTCGCAGCCGCTTCGCGCAGCAGCTCCGGATCCGGCGTCGGACGCGGACCGTAGTCCCAGGTCAGGCGCTCTTGGAGAACCTCCTCCATCGCCAGATGCGTGGGCTTCTCGGGACGCGCGGGATCTTCGAGCTGCGAGCGCCCGCCGCGCATCAGCTGCTCGGCGCGCTGGGCGGCGAGCAGCACGAAGCGGAACTTGCTGTCAATTTTTTCCGGAATCGGCTGCATGGGTCACAATCTCACGGGCAAGGCACGCGCGGCATGGGCGCGCGAAGGTTCGATCGGAAACTGAGCGGTGGATCGTTCAGGACGAGGTCGGCGTCGGGATGGCGGGCAGCGTTTGCAGGATGTGCGCAACCGACGAAGCCGCGCGGCCGTGGCGATGGCGATGCGCAATAATCACGCTGGCAAGCGCACGTGTAGCCCGCACAATGTCATCGTTGACAATAACATAGTCGTATGCAGCATGGTGCGCGATCTCGTCCGCCGCGGCCGCCAGCCGCCGGGCGATTTGCGCCTCGCTGTCGGCGCCGCGCGTGGTCAGTCGACGGCGCAGCTCGTCGCCGCTCGGCGGCAGAACGAAGATCGTCACCGCATCGGCGCAGCGCGCGCGCACCTGCAGCGCTCCCTGGACGTCGATGTCGAGCAGCACGTCGCGCCCGGCGCTGCGGGCCGCGTCGACCGCGGCCGCGCTGGTGCCATAGCGATGGCCGTGGACCTGCGCCCACTCGAGAAAGCCGTCGGCAGCGACGTGGGCGTCGAACGCGGCGCGGTCAACGAAGTGGTAGTCGCGCCCGTCGACCTCGCCCGGGCGCATCGGCCGGGGGTTGTGGCTGTTCGAATCCGCGGGCTCGCCGCCGTCGGCGGCGAGCGGTCCGTCGGCGGCGCGCAGACGACGGATCAGCGTCGTCTTGCCGGCCCCCGACGGCGCCGAGATCACGAAGAGTTCGCCCCGCGGCGCCGTCGGCGCAAGCACCTCACTCGACATTCTGCACCTGCTCGCGAATCTGCTCGCACAGCGCCTTGGCGTCGAGCACCAGGCGCACCACCTCGGCATCGCGGCATTTGGCGCCGATCGTGTTGCACTCGCGGAAGATCTCCTGGGCGAGAAAGTCGAGACGCTTGCCGACGGCCTCCGCGCGATCGAGCAGGGTGCGGGCGTGGCCGAGATGGGTGCGCAGGCGGTCGAGCTCCTCGCTGACGTCGCTGCGGTCGGCCAAGAGCGCGATCTCCTGCGCCAGGCGCTGCGGATCGAGGGTCGCGTCGGTGCCGGCAAGGAGCTCGTCGAGCCGGCGACGATGGGCCTCGGTGAGGCGCGCGGGCAGCGACGCGACGCGCGCGGTCATCTCCGCGTGCAGCGCCTCCAGGCCGTCGAGGCGCGCCACGATCGCCGCCGCGAGCTCGGCACCCTCCGCCGCGCGCGCGGCGAGCAGCTGGTCCAGCGCGCCGTCGAGCGCCTCGCGCAGCAGCGCGTCGTCCTCTGCCCCCCAGGCGACCTCATCCTGCCGCACGGTGATCGCCGGCAGCCGCAGCAGATCGGCGAAGGTCAGGGCGCCGCCGCGCAGCCAGCCGCGCTTTTCGAGATCGCCCTGCAGCGTGTCGACCGCCTGACCCATGGTTTCGTCGATCTCGATGCGCAGGCCGCGCGCGGCGCGCGGTTCGAGCTCGATCGTCGCCTCGACCCGCCCGCGCGTCAGCCGGGCCGCCAGATGCGCGCGCACGTCAGCTTCCAGCTGACGGTATTCGTCGCGCAGACGCACCACCACGTCGAGATAGCGATGGTTGACGCCGCGCAGCGCCACCCGCACGCGAAAGCGCGCGCTCTCGGCGTCGGCCTGGCCGAAGCCGGTCATGCTGTGGACGTGGGGCGCGGATGCGGGTTCGGTCATGCGGTTCTCCCGGCGGTGGACGGTTCGTCGTCGGCCGCGACCGCGTCGGCCGGGTCGACGAACTGCAGATCGTGCAGGCGACGATACACGCCCGCCGGCGCGTCGAGCAGATCCTGATGGGTGCCGATCTCGACGATCTGCCCCGCCTCCATCACCACGATGCGGTCGGCCTGCTTGACCGTCGACAGGCGATGGGCGATGACCAGCGCCGTGCGGTCGCGCATCAGGTTGGTCAGCGCCTTCTGCACCAGCAGCTCCGACTCGGTGTCGAGATGCGAGGTCGCCTCGTCGAGGATCAAGAGCGGCGGATCCTTGACCAGCGCGCGCGCGATCGCGAGGCGCTGGCGCTGGCCGCCCGACAGCTTGGCGCCGCTCTCGCCGATGACCGTATCGTACCCCTCGGGCAGCTGGCGCACGAAGTCGTCGGCGTAGGCCGCGCGCGCCGCCCGCTCGACCCGTTCGAACGGCAGGTCCTCGCGGCCGTAGGCGATGTTGTTGCGCACCGTGTCGTTGAAGAGCACCGTGTCCTGGGTGACGACGCCGATCAGGCTGCGCAAATCGGCCAGGCGCAGATCGCGCAGATCGGCGCCGTCGAGGCGCACCGCGCCGTCGGTCGGGTCGAAGAAGCGCGGCAGCAGATTGACCAGGGTCGACTTGCCGGCGCCCGACGAGCCGACCAGCGCCACCACCTCGCCGCGGGCGATGGTCAGCGCGATGCCGCGCAGCACCGGCGCCTGCTCGTAGGCGAAAGCGACGCGGTCGAAGTGAATGCCCTCGCGCAGCGCGTCGATCGCCCGCGCGTCGGGCTGCTCGACGATGCGGTTGGGCACCGCCATCACCTGTTGGACGCGCTGGGTCGCGGCCAGCGCCTCCTGCAGGATGAGATTGACCTTGTTGAGCTTGCGGATCGGGTCGTAGAGCATGATCGCGTTGACCAGGAACGCGATCAGCTCGCTCGGGGCGAGCACGCCGGCGCGAATCGTGCGGCCGGCGTACACCAGAAACACCGCGGCGACGATCGCCGCCAGCGTCTCGACCACAGGGCCCGAGGCGTAGGCCAGCATCTGTGCCTTGAGCCGCACGCGCAGATGGCGGCGGGCGGCGGCATCGAAGCGGCGGGCCTCGAAGCGCTCCATGCCAAACGCCTTGACCACGCGATGACCGCGCACCGCCTCGGCGACCAGGTTCGAGAGATCGGCCAGGCGCTCCTGCGAGCGATGGCTGGTGCGGCGCATGCCCTTGCCGAAGCGCACGATCGGATAGAACACCGCCGGCGCGATGATCAGGCAGATCGCCGCCAGCTTGGGCTGGGTCGCGAAGAGCAGATAGACCAGGCCGATGAGCGTCACCGACTGCTGGAAGAGATCGAGCAGGCGCGTGGTGACGGCGTTCTGCACCACCGAGATGTCGTTGCCGACCCGGCTGATCAGCTCACCCGACGGATGCTCGGCGTAGAAATGGCTGCTCTGATGGAGGATGCGGTCGTAGAGCGCGCAGCGCAGATCGTGGGTGGCGCCGAGGCCGATGATCTGGAAGAAATAGCCGTTGGCGAACGACGCCGCGCTGCGCAGCAGAAAGATGAAGGCGAAGAGGACGGGCAGAAAAACCAGGCTGTCGGGATCGACGCCGAGAAGGGCGCGCAGCTGCGCCAGCGCGTCGGTCAGCCAGGCGGTCGGGTCGAGCTGAACGCCCAGCGCCTGCTCGAGGGCGTTGCCGTCGCCCGCCGCGGCGCTGGCGTCGCCCGCCGCGGTCGCCG
>JBCCOR010000391.1:0-5105 GCA_039025295.1 Acidobacteriota bacterium | reverse complement strand
TTCCTGCGCGCGCGCAGCGAGCCCGCGCCGCGCGGCGGCGAGTCCGGCAGCGGTCACGACAGCGGCGGCGGCCACGACAGCCAGTCGGGCATCGGCACGCCGACCCGGCCCAACGCGATCCAGGTGCGCGCGCTGATGGAGTTCGACCACGCCGTGCGCACCCTGCAGCTGATGGCCGACGCCGAGATCCGCCCCGACGCGCGCATCGTGCTGCCCAAGGACGCGCCGCGCAGCATCGGCGAGGGCATCGATCTGCTCCACATCCGCGTCCACAATCTGCAGCGCTCGTTCGGCATGAAGCCGATCAAGGCGATCGGCCGGCCCTTCGATCCCAAGCTGCACGAAGTGCGCAAGACCTGCAGCCGTCTCGATCTGCCGGACGGCCAGGTCGCCGAAGAGCTCGCGCCGGGCTTCCTGCTCGGCACCGACGTCGTGCGCCGCGCGGTGGTCACGGTCAACCGCCACCGCCCCAGCGCGTCCCCCGCCTGATCGCGCCTGCCGCGCGCGCCGCCGTCCTGGCGGCTGAGCCGAGCGCTGACGCGCTCAGCGAGAGCCTACAACCAGAGATATTGTAAAGCGCGAAAAATTCTACATCGCCGTAGAATTCCTCGCATGCAAACGTTTTTCGCGCCCCTCGACGACACCCAGCTGCCCCCTCCGCACGATGTGCAGCAGCTGCACGCCCTGCTCGCCGCGCCCGATCTGCGGACCGCGCGCATCGCGATCGAACCGCCCGACGACGACGATCCCGATCCCCTGCGGCGAACGACCGTCGTCGCCGCGGCCCATCTCCGGGGCGACGCGGTCCCCTCGCCCACCAGCGGCCATCGGCTCGCCCTCGAGCGACTCAACGGCGCGCCCGACGCCCTGCTCCGGCTGCTGATCGAAACCGCGCGCGGCTGGGCGCTCGACCGCCCGCTGCGGGGCATCGACGGCCTCGCGCGCGCCCGCGGGCTGCTGCACGCGCTGCTCGACGTCGACGCGGCGGCCGCGGCGCGCGTCGATCGCGCCCGCGTACACGATCTCGCGGCGCTCGCGCTCGCATACCGCGCGGAAGCGCTCGATCGCGCCGCATCCGGCCGGGACGACGCCGCGCGCGCCCTGCTGCGCGCCGCGGATCAGCACGCCGGCCACGGCACCGGCGATCGCGAGATCGCCAGCCAGCTGCATCAGATTCACGCCGCGTACCTCGTCGACCGCCGTCGTCCGCTGATGGCCCTGCACCGGCTCGCCCCGCTGCGCGACGCGCTCGACGGTTCGCGCTTCGCCGGACGCCGGGCCGCGATCGACGGCCAGATCGGCGCGCTGCTGCTGATGCTGAACGACGGCACGCGCGCGGAGAAGGCCCTGCAGCGGGCGCTGGCCGAGCCCGCGCCGTGGCACGCGCTCACGCGCCTGCACCATCGTCTGCGTCACAACCGCGCGGCGGCCGCGCTCGCCGCGGGTCGTCACGCCGAGGCCCGCGCTCAGCTGGTCGCGCTCGCGTCCGAGATGCCGCATCCCGCGCTGCACGCCGTGCACGCCCATCGGCACGCCCGCCTGGTCGGCCTGAGCCATCTCTACGGTCCGGATGCGTCACAGGCCGAAGCGCCGCTGCGCACGGCCTTCGAGGGGTTCCTGCGCGACGACCACCCGATCGACGCGACGCGCACGCTCGCCGATCTCGCGCGCCTCTACGTGCTGACGCATCGGCCGCGCGACTTCTCCGTCCTGGTCGATCGCACGCTGGCGCTGCCGACGGTGCGCCGACTGCTGCTCGACGATCTGGAGCCGCGCCGTCGGCGGGTCGCCGCGGTGCCGTGGGCGGCCGCACAGCTCGACGGCCTGATCGCTCAGCTGCGCGCCGGCGTCAGTCCGCTGCCCGGCGCGCGCCGCACCGGCGCGTCTCCGCCGCCGTCGCCGCCATCGGCTGCGACCTAGAAGCGCGCGCCGGCGCCGCGCAGATAGGCTTCCTGATCTTCGAGCAGGCCGCGCGTGCCGGCCAGCTGCAGGCCGTCGACCCGGGCGTCGGTGAAGGTGGTCGCGCTCAGCAGCGCGTCGCGCGCGTCGGCGTCGCGCAGATCGGCCTTGTCGAAGTGCGCGCCCTCGAGATCGGCGCCGCGCAGATCGGCGCCGCGCAGATCGGCGCCGCGCAGATCCGACAGGCTGAGGTTGGCGCCGCGCAGATCGGCCTGCGCCAGCGACGCGCCGCGCAGGTCGCAGTATTTGAGATGGAGCGCGCCGAGCGCGCGCGTGCGCGGCTGCCAGTCGCGCAGCGAGACGCCGATCATGACCTTCGCCGCGCCGCGGTAGGGCGCGTAGTCGGGCGCGTCGCGAAAGCGCGCCAGCCGCGCCGGACGCATCGAGCCGGTCGTGAAGCGCTCGTTGCCCGGCCGAGGATCGGCGTTGTTGTGGTACGCCGATGTGCGTTCCCAGAAGCCAAGCGGATCGTCGACGCGCAGCTCGATGCGGTGCAGCCACTTCAGGCTCTTGTAGAAATAGCGCGACGGCGTGACCGTGCGCAGCGGCCCGCCGTGCTCGGGCTCGAGCGGCGCGCCGTTGCGCCGGTGGACGAGCCAGGTGTCGGCGCGCGCGAGATCGAGCGGCAGCGTGGTGTCGTGCCCGCGGTCGGAGTAGGCGATGAAGCGCACGAAGCGCGCGTCGTCGCGGGGCCGGGCGCGATCGAGCAGCAGCGACAGCGGCGTGCCCTCGAAGCGCATCGCGCGGTGCGACCAGCCGGTAACGCAGTGGATGTCGGCCTCGAGCGCGCGCTGCGGCAGCGCCAGCACGTCGTCGAAGGTCAGCGTCAGCGGACGATCGACGCAGCCGTCGACGATCAGGCGCCAGTCGGCCGGATCGTCGGGCAGCGCGCCCGCGCGCTCGCCGACGCGCGGAAATTTGCGCGTTTCGGTCTGTCCAGGCGGCAGCGCGTCGGCGACGGCGCGGTGGTCGGCGTCGGTCATGTCACGGGATCGTCCGCCGGCCGAACTCAGTCGGCGATCCGCTCCCACGGGAACATGTCGCGGCCGTAGTGGCCGTGGTACGACGTCGCCCGGTACGACCAGCCCTCGGGCTGCATGAGCTGCAGATGATCGATGATGAAGCCGGGCGAGAGATCGGGGAAGCGCTCGCGCACCCAGCCCGAGACGTCGGTGCCGGCCTCGGTGACCGCGGTCAGCATTTCGGGCTGGTGCAGGCCGATGCCGTAGGCCAGCTTGACCGTGCACGCCTGGGCGTCGGCGACGCCGTGGGCGACGATCGACTTGGCGATGTGGCGGCACATGTAGGCGGCGCTGCGGTCGACCTTGGTGCCGTCCTTGCCCGAGTAGGCGCCGCCGCCGACCGACACGCGCGGGCCGTAGGCGTCGACCACGATCTTGCGGCCGACCACGCCGGCGTCGCCGGTCGGGCCGCCGATGGTGAAGATGCCGGTGCCGTTGATCGTCACGCGCGCGTCGCCGACGTCGCCCAGCACCGCGTCGACGACCTGCGTGCGGATCGCGCCGCGGACGTCTTCCTGCGCGATGTCCTCGGCGTGCTGCGCGGCGACGATGACGCTGGTCACCTTGCCGGCCGCGTCGAGCGACACCTGGGCCTTGCAGTCGGCGCGCAGCCAGGGCAGGGTTTTTTCGTCCTGATGCTGGCGCAGGCGCATGATCAGATCGCGCGCCATCAGCCACTCCTGCGGCATCATGGCGTCGTTCTCACGCGTCGCGTAGCCGACCATGATGCCCTGATCGCCGGCGCCGCCGACGTCGTCATCAGTGCCCGCGGCGATGTCGGGCGACTGGGCACGGATGTGATCGACGACGGTCAGCACCTCGGGATCGGTGCCGTAGCCGATGTCGGTCCAGACCTCGCGCGCCAGGCCGACGACGTCGAGCTGGGCGCGCACAGCATCGGTGATCTTGACCTCGCCGGAAACGATCAGCAGGTTGTCCTTGGCCAGACACTCGATGGCGGTTCGAACGTTGCGGCGGGCCTCGGCGTCGCGGCCGGCAAGTTCGAGAACGCGGTCGAGCACGCGATCGGCGACCTGATCGCAGAATTTGTCGGGATGGCCCGCAGCGACGTGCTCGGCGGTCCGTGGCTGGCCTTGGTGCATGAAAAACCTCCTGAGGAGCGAACGCGGCGCGGCGCGGGTCGATCGGACCGAGCGGCCCGGACGGCGGCGGCGCGCCAAGGGAAAACGGCGGGTCGAAAAGATACGCTGCGAACGCGCGCAGGATGCGGCGCAGGCGAAGGCGGCATCGGCGGCGACGCGCGGCGGGTGGGTGGTTGCGCGCCGGCCATCGAGGCCCCGCGCGCGGCGGCCAAGTATGACGCAAAGCGTGGGCGCGGCCAACTGCCGGTTCGGGCCTGCACGCACGCCGTCCCGGACGTCGTACAATCGCAGGCGCTATGGCCGATCTGATCTCGTTTCGCGCCGCCTGCGGGCTGCTCACAGCGCTCGGCGGCGCCGCGCTGCTCGACGTCGTGCTGCACCGCCGCGTGCGCCGCGATCAGCGCGCGCTGGCGAAGGCGCTCCACGATCAGGCGCAGCGGCTCGACGCGCGCTGCGATCATCTGCAGCAGCAGCTCGATGACCTGGCGCGCCGACAGCGCACCGCCGATCTGCTGGCGCAGGTCGACGCGCTCGCGTCGACCGACCGGCTGACGCCGACGCGCGCCGACGCGCTGCGCGACGCCATCCTCGATCTGCAGGACGCCTTCGATGGCCGCGGCTGAGCTGCACGTCGGCATCGACGCCAGCAAGCTGTGCGCGCCGCGCGACGGCCTGGGCAGCTACGTGCGCAGCCTGCTGCGCGCCTTCACCGTCCTGCAGATGCGCGAACCGCCCGACGCGCCGACGTGGACGCTGCATCTCTACGGCATGGGCGCCGCGCTCGACGCCGGCGTCGTGCTCGGCGCGCTCGGCGCGGCGCCGTCATCCCGGCTGCGCATCGCCGACGCGCCGACGCCCCGCGCGCGCCACGGCCTCGATCTCTTCCACGCCACCACCCTGGCGCTGCCCGCGGGCTGGCGCGGTCCGCTGCTGGTCACCGGCTACGACCTCACTTTCCTCAGCCATCCCGAAACCCACACCCTCGACAACCGCCTGCACTGCCTCACGGGCACGCTCGCGC
>JBCCOR010000390.1:0-5113 GCA_039025295.1 Acidobacteriota bacterium | reverse complement strand
CGTCGGCGGCGGCGGCGCCGTGGTCGCCCGCAAAGAGCACGATCCGCCGCGGACGCGTGACGGGCGCGAGGGTGTTTTGGATGCGGCAGAGCGCGGCGGCGAGATCTTCCAGGCGCCCGAGGCTGCCGGGCGGCTTGGCGAGGCCGTCGAGATGTTGGCGGATGATGGCGTCGGTCAGGCGGGTGGCGGCGGGCGGGTTCGGCATGGCGGCGCAGAGTGTAGCAGCGCGCCGCCGCGCGGTCGGCCGCTGCGCGGACGCTCAGCCGACGATGTGCTGCATCCAGCGCAGCGCGCGCCCGTGGACGTCGAGCGCGGCGGGCAGGCCGAGATGACCGCCCGCGAGCCATCGGATCTCGAGCCGTGGCGCGTCGACGCCGGCGAGCGTGCGGCGCAGCACCGGCGCGGGCACCATCGGATCGTCCTCGGTGGCGAGCAGCAGCGCGGGCACGCGCAGCGACCCGAGGTGCGCGGCGACGCTGGCCTGTCGGTAGTAGTCGGCGGCGTCGGCGAAGCCGAAGCGCGGCGCGATCACGTGCTCGTCGAAGCCGCGGACGGTGGTCAGATCGCGCACCGCGTCCATCGACGGCAGATGCGGATGGCGCGCCGCGATCGGTTCGTAGCTTCGCCAGATGCCGCGCAGCACCCAGCGCCGGTAGATCCACGCGCGCGGATGGTCGATCGCGGCCTGGACCGGCTCGAGATCGAGCGGCGCACAGATCGCCGCGGCGGCGCGCAGGCGCGGCGACGTCGACTGCGTGGCGGCGCGCAGCACGAGATGGCCGCCGAGCGAGTAGCCGAGCAGATAGATGTCGCGAAAGCGCTCGGGCAGCGCGTCGATCACCGCGCAGAGATCTTCACTCTGGCCCGCGTGATGCAGATCGATGCCGTCGCCGTCGGCGCCGCGCAGGCCGAGGCGCAGGCTCGACAGGCCGAGCGCGGCGGCGCGGGTCGCGGCGCGGCGCAGATAGCGGCTGTCGCTGTGGCCGCCCAGGCCGTGCACGAGCACGACCAGCGGCGATGCGGCGCGAGATCCCTGGGGCTCGTGCAGCCAGCCGCGCAGTGGCACGAGGCCGAGGGTCGGATCGTCGATCGTCGTCGCCCACGTCACCGCCGGCGGCGCGGACGGCTGGCGCGCGGTGTCGATCAGGTTGGGAACGATGGTGTAGTAGTGGCCCGACCAGGCGGGACGGCGTTCGCGGGACGATGCGTCGAGGGCTGCGGTTGGCGCGTCCATGGCATCAGTTTAGATCAAGATGCCGCGCCGCGGCATAATTTTTGCCGCAGCGAACACCGCTGGGCTTCGCCGCTGTCGATTCCTGCGGACCGCACCTCGCATACAATGCCACCCATGTCCGCTGCCGCCCATCGCCTGTGGCGCGCGCTCTGCGCGCTGGTCGTCCGCGTGTTCTACCGCCGCTTCGAGGTCGACGGGCGCGAGCATCTGCCGGCCGAGGGCCCGGTGCTGCTGTGCGCCAACCACGTCAACGCGCTGGTCGACGCCGTGGTGGTGCAGGCGGCGTGCGATCGGCCGGTGCATCCGCTGGCGCGCAGCGGATTGTTCCGCTCGCCCGTGCTGCGGCCGTTCCTCGCCCTGCAGGGCGCCGTGCCGGTGGCGCGTCGCCATCCCGGACGTGACGCAGCGTCGGTGCGCACGGCCAACGCCGCGGCCTTCGAGAAGGTGCACGCGCGGCTCGCCGCCGGCGGCGTGCTGCTGATCTTTCCTGAGGGCCAGAGCCACTCCGATCCGCATCTGCGCCCGATCAAGACCGGCGCCGCGCGCCTGGTGCTCGGCGCCCATCAGCGCGGCATCGACCCGCCGATCGTGCCGGTCGGCCTGACCTTCCCGCGCAAGGGCACCTTCCGCGGCAGCGTGCTGGTGCGCTTCGGACCGCCGATCGAGTCGGCGCGCTTTGCGCCGATCGCACCCGCGCCGGCGTCGGCCGCCGGCGACGATGGCCCAGCGGTGCCCGCGCCCGCCGACGCGTCGGCGGCGCGCCAGGTCAAGCGACTGACGCGCGCGATCCAGCGCGGCCTGGCCGGCGTCACCCTCGAGCTCGACGACTGGCTCGATCTGCAGCTGGCGCGGCAGGTGCGCGCCTTTCTCGACGAGCTCGAAGATCGTCGTCATCCCGCGCCGCTGGCGCAGCGCTTCGACGAGCTGCGGCGAATCGTCGAGGCGTACCACGGCCTGCGCCTGACCCAGCCCGACAAGGCCGCGATCCTGCGCGAGAAGCTTCGGCGCTTCAGCGAGCTGCGCGCCACGCACCGCGTGCGCGACGATCATCTTTCGCTGCGCCGCCGCCGCTGGACGCTGCAGCTCGTCGCGCGCACCCTCCTGCATCTCACCGTCGGCCTGCCGCTGACCCTGTGGGGCTGGCTCAACGCCGCCGTGCCGTTCGCGATCACGCGCGCGCTCAGCCGGCGCAGCGCCCGCGGGCGCGATCAATACGACACCGCCGGCATCCTGATCGGCGCACCGGTCTTCGCCGGCGCGTGGTTCGTCCAGACCGCCGCGGTCGCGTGGCTCGCGTGGGGGCGCACCGACGCGCCGGTGCGGATCGCGCTGCTCTATGTGCTCAGCGTGCTGATCGCCGCCGCGGTCGCGCTCGGCCTGGGCCCGGCGCGCGTGCGACTGCGCCAGGATCTTGCCGTGACGCTGCGCTTCCTGCGCCGTCGCCGGCTGCGCTCGTACCTGCTCGAGAAGCGCCGCGAGCTGATGGTCGAGGTGGCCGCGCTGGTGCGTCGGGTGCGGGCGACGACCGGCGAGCCGACGCCGACCGCGCCGTCGGCGCTCGATCGTCCGGCCTAGGACGCCGCTGACGACGGGCTGCGCGGCGGGCCCATCAGCAGGGCGTCGCGGGCGGCGTCGATCACGGCGCAGTTCAGACCGCGGGTCGCCACCGCGTCGCGCCAGCGGGTGAGGGCATCGTACGAGCCGGTGTCGATGCCCAGCGTGTCGATCTGCGGAAAGATCTCGGCCGCCAGCTGCTCGAGTTCCTCGAAGCGATCTTCGAGCATCAGCAGCTCGGAGTGATCGACGGCGATCGCCACTACCTCCCAGGCGGCGCCGAGCTCGGCCAGGCCGCGGCGCGCGCGCTCGAACGCGCGCTCCGCCCGACGGGTCGCGCCGACCCGCATCAGGATCAACCCTTCGATCCAGCGCAGCTTGAGCTTGGGCACCGAACGGCGACCGAATTGACCGGAGCGACGCGCCTGGCGCAGATGATTCAGCGCCTGGGCCAGCGCGCCGGGATGGTTGGCGCTGACGGTCAGCGTGCCGGCGAAGTTGTGAATCGCGGCGTGGTACGCGCGCGGACTGCGGCGCGCGTCGAGATGACGCAGCGCGGCGCTCAGCTCGGCCAGCGCCTCGTCGTGGCGCTCGAGGCACACGCACAGGCTGCCGCGCAGCAGGCGCGCGCGGCCGTGCACGTGGGCATCGTCTTCTTCCGGGCTGTGATCGAGGATCGCATCGACCAGGCGGCCAGCCTCGGCAAAACGCCCTTGCACCATACGCAGATGCGCGCGGCGCAGCTGCAGATCGCGCCACAGGGAGAGCGGCATCTCGGCCGCGCTGGCGACCATCGCCTGCAGTGCGGCCTCGAAGGCGAGTTCGGATTCGGTCAGGTCGCCGGCGGCGCGCAGCGCGCTGGCGTGCACGAGATGCGCGCGCACGTGCAGGAACGGCGCGGAGACGGCGTCGGGCTCGAGCCGGCAGCGTTCGTCGATGCGCTCGGCCAGGCGGGGCGCGACCGCGGCCATGATGCGGCCCGCAAGCGGGTCGTTCGCCAGCCACTCGTCGCACGTCTCGAGGTAGCGATCGAAGAACTCAGCTGTCCAATAGCGCGGCTGGAGCAGTACGCGGGGCGCGTCGTCCGGCAGCTGGAGGTTGCGGAGCAGGCGTCGTGCCTGCGGCTCGTTGCGTCGGGCCATGCAAGGTGGAGATCAGCGTCGGACGGAGCGTCCGAACAGGGGTTTGGCTGGCAAAGACAGCGTGCCGGTTGCAAACGGAGGAAGGATAGCAGATCCACTCTGCGCCGCTTGCGGTCCTAGCCATCGGGCAAAATCAGCCATCCGCGGCCGGGCAGATCCGTCGTCTCGCACGGCGATGACGGATCGCACAGGTCGGTGGTGCTGGCCATGCGGCCGTCGTCGGCAGCGCCGTGCGATCGCGCGGCGGGCGGTGCCGCAGGACGGCGCACAGGCGGCGGCGCGCCGAGCAGCTGCCACCACAGCCGCATCCAAACGTCGACGACGCTGCGGGCGGTCGAGACGATCGGCGCCGCGCGGTCGATGCCGGTCGACGGCGGGGCTGTCGACGCCGCAACAGGCATGCGCAAACCGATGAGGACGACAACGACCAACGCGAAAGATGCCGCGCCGCGCAGGCGCAGCGGGCGAGCGACGGAGCGGGCCATGGTCGGTGCTACGCGCGGCCACGATGGAAATGGACGTCACCGCGCATCCGCAGCGCGCGATGCGAACGGGCATCGGCGATCACGGTGCGTGGGTGGGATGGAAACACGTCGATCAGCATGATGAAACGCCCCGGGCACGGGTCGGCGAAAGAGCGGGCGGGGCGGTCGATTCGACCTCGCCCTGCCGACAAGCCCAACACGTCCGCGGGTGCAGGGTACACAGCTCAGTCAGATTACCTGTTATTTCTCACTGCAACTTTTGCGGAAAATCATTGCAAAACTTTTGTTGCTCTACCCAAGCTTTTATAGTAGCAGCAAATGTCAGAACCACTGTCAGCCATATAAAGAATGGGCCAATGGAATGGGAGTACATGTACTATGTTCTACCTTGCATCCAAGGCCAAAATAATACCTTACATCAGTAGCAAAACAATGTTCTGCCTTGGGGCTCGTAGCCTAAAAGATGCAAAGCGTGTCAAGTGTCAACCCATTGACCGATTTTTTGAGGCAATAACATGAGAGACCTGATGCGTCATGTGGACAGAGGTGTTTAATCAATGAACGTCCACATGACGCATCGTGTCTCTTATGTTATTGCCTCAAAAAATTGGTCAATGGGTTGACACTTGACATGCTTTGCATCCTTTAGGCTAGGCAGAACGCTGTTTTGCTACTGATGTAAGGTATGATTGTGGCCT
>JBCCOR010000389.1:0-5122 GCA_039025295.1 Acidobacteriota bacterium | reverse complement strand
GCCTGCCCGGCCTGCCAGCCGTCGATCACGTAGGCGACGTCGATCTTGATCTGGCCGCCGAGCGTGTTGTGCGGGAAGAGCGCGGTGAGCGAGGCGGGCGTCGATGCCGGCACGGTCTGGGTCGAGGCCACCGCCGGGCGCCCCTGGTTTTTGTAGGTCATCGTCACCGACAGCGCGGCCGTGTCGCCGGCCGGCGCCTGCGGAAACGCCTGATGGCGCGGATCGGGGAAGACCTCGACCGTCGTGGTGATCGTCGACGTGATGCCGTTCTGAATGTTCCACGGCGAGGTCAGCACCTCGACGATCGTCTCCGACAGCTCGGCGATGCCGACCGAGACGTTGAGCGCGAGCAGGATCCAGCCGGCGAAGGGAATCTCCTCCTCGGCTTCCTCGATCGCCATCTCGGCTTCGATGTAGAGCAGCAGCTCGAGCGATGCGGGCTGGAAGAGCACCTTGGCGACGTTGATCAGATCGGCCCAGTTGATTTGGCGGGTGCTGACGGCGTCGTAGATCGCGTCGCCGAGGTAGTAGATGGCCTGCGCGACGGCCAGCTTCCACTTGCCGTTGAGCAGCTTGCGAACCATGGCCTTGTCGGTCGCGTTGGAGTACTGGGCCGCGCCGCGCACGAGCATGAAGGCCGGCACGATGAAGTCCATGATCGCGGTCAGCGCGCCGCCGAAGAGCGGGGTTTTCCATTCCTGCCAGTTGCTCGTACCGATGCCGGAGCCGAACACCTCGGCGGCGACCGCGCCCTCCGGCATCGTCACGGTGACGTCGAGCGTGCCGTCGACGGTCGGCACGCCGAGGACCGTTGTGGTGCCCGAGGTGTAGCCGATGAACTGCAGATCGTCGTACTCGATCAGCGGGCCCAGCACCGAGCGGATGTCGTAGGTCAGCGAGGTCAGGCTGTCTTCGCCGTCGGGCGTCCAATCGCTGAGGTCGATCGTGTTGCCTTCGGCGTCGTAGAAGCGGATGTACATGCCGAGGTAGCGCAGATCGCGATCGCTGAAGTGGATCGTGAAGCGCTTGGCGTCGGCGTCGACGTCGGTGAGGCTGACCTGCAGACCGCTCGTGCGCTCGGTGTGGGTCAGCGCGACCGTCCAGTCGTCGTCGTTCGTCGTAGCCGCATCCGCCGCGGACACCCGCGCGGCGTCGGAGGTTTCGAGCCGCGCCAGGGTCGCCACGTCGACGTCGGCGGGACGCGTCGGCTGCAGCGCCGGCTCGTCGCCGCGGTCGCGGGCGGGTGCCGCGCCGTGACCGCTGGCCTCGGCGGGCACGGTGTTGGTGCCGTACTGCACGTGCCATTTCTTGCCCTGCAGGGCCGGATCGTTCTTCGACACCAGCATCAGGTTGGTCTGGGCGGCGCCGGCGGCCGCCATGTAGGTCGGCGTGGCGTTGCAGAAGAAGGTCGGCGTGCCCTTGACGCCGGTCGCTTCGCACGGCGGCGGCGTGTAGGGCACGAGCGTCGCCCAGCCGCGCGACGGATCGGTCGACGGTGGGCCCATCTCGCGAATTAGCTTGCCGAGATGCTCGAATTGGGTGGCGATTTCGCGGTTGTCGTTCATGTAGCCGTAGACGATGCGCGCAATGTCGGGATTGGTCGAGGCGAGATCGGGATGATGGAAGGCGAGCGCCTTGGCGGTGCTGACCGGATCGAACATCAGCGCCAGCGACTGGCCTTCGACCGCGTCGGCCGGCGGCACGAACATCGCGACGTGGCCGGGCACGGCCGGCGCGTGGATCTCGGGCAGATGCTCGGTGCTGTGCTTGATGTGCACGCGCAGCACGGCGTCGGCCGGCAGGGCGACCGGCGCGCTGACGTGGGTGAGCCGGGCGTCGGGCACGTCGGCCAGATGGGGATGCGCGGCGCGCGCGGCCGCGCGGCTGGCGTCGGTGTGCGGCGCGAGCGGATGACTGGCATCGTCGGCGCGCACCCAGTGGCGGACGTCAGCCGCGCGGGGATCGTCGGCCAGATGGCTCAGGTCGGCGTGGAAGATGACCTCGATCATCGGCCGTGCGGGGTGGGTGGGGGCATCGTGGGACATGGCGTGGGTCTCCAAAGGGCGGACCGATCGTTCCGATCGGCTGAACGGCCCGATCGTTCCGATCGGCTGAACAGCCCGATCGTTCCGATCGGCAGATCTCGATGGCTCGGTTCGAAGCAGGGAAGGGGATGGAGAAGCGATCCGGCGCGCGGCCGCTCAGGGCGCGCTCGTCGGGCAGGTCGGGTGCACGTTGGCGACCCACTGGTTGCTCTGCGCGTTGAAGTCGGCGCAGCCGCTGACCTGGTAGGCGGGGTAGCTGCCGTCGAGGGCGAGCGTGCTGCAGGTGAACGACGGGTTGCAGTCGAGGAGCAGGGTGCGCAGCGCGCCGCGCGGGTTCTGCTGCGGGCTGAAGGCGATCGCGTCGAGCGCGCCGACGTCGTCGAGCTGATTGCCCGACAGATCGAGATAGGCGAGCGACGTCAGCCGGCTGAGATCGGGATTGAAGACGTCGAGGACCGAGGTCAGCTGGTTGTCCGACAGATCGACCGAGAGCAGTCGGGTCTGCACCGCGAGATCGAGGCTCTTGAGCTGGTTGTTCGAGGCGTCGAGGATCTCGAAGTAGATCGAGGCCGTGCCGGTCAGGCTGGCGAGCTGGTTGTCCGAAACGTCGAGCCAGACGACGTTCGGCAGACGGCCGAGGTCGAGCTGGGTGAGCTGGTTGCTGCCGAGCTTGAGCTGCTGCAGCGGCGGGCTGCACGGCGTGCCGGTCGCGGCATCGGCGCAGAAGTCGACGGCGAATTGGGTGAGCTGATTGGCGGTCAGATCGAGCGTCTGCAGGCCGGTGAACGCCTCGAGTCCGCCCAGATCGGCGATGCCCCGGCCCGGGCAGACGACCTGCTGCTGCTGCGCGGCGGTTTCGACGGTGATCGCGCTCGGATCGCCGGGCAGGCCGTCGAGGATGCACTGCTCGAGGTTCGGATCGGCGAAGTGCACGACGTCGGTCGGCGGCGTGCCGCAGGGCGGCTGCTGCCACATCAGCGTGGACTGCCCGGTGGTGCCGCAGTCGGACGTGGTCCAGTCGCTGGACAGCTGCCAGTCGGCGTCGGTGCAGAGCGTGGTCTGGCCGCTCGGGCAGGTGACGTTGTCGCCCTCGGTCAGCGGCGGATAGTCGACCGGGCCGTAGGGATCGCCCGTCGCTTCGACCGTGCCGCACCACGTGAAGCCGCCCGCGGGCGGGCAGCACTGGTCGGCACCCGGCGGCATGACGGCATCGACGAAGGTCGCCTGGGTGACGATCGCGTCGTCGAAGCGGCTGCCGCCGAGCTGGGCGCAGGTGAAGGTCACGCCTGAGCCGCCGCTGTTCTGGATGTTCTGCAGCGTGGCGCGGGTGAACACCGCGTTCTCCAGAACGGCGCTGCTGAAGTTGACGCTCTCGAGCGTGGCGTCGGTGAAGTCGGCGCCGGGCATGATCGCGCCCGAGACCGAGGTGCCGGCGAGGGTCGTCTGGGTGAACGACGCGCCGATCAAAAGTGCGCCGGTGAAGACTACGATGTTGAGCGCGGCGCTGTCGAGATGGGCGTAGCTCAGGTTGGAGCCGGCGATGGTCGCGGCGTTGAGCACGCCGGTCGACTCGAAGCTCGCCTGGCGCAGCGAGGCGTAGGTGAGATCGACGCTGCTGATGTTCGCCTGGTTGAACTGCGCGTGGTCGAAGGTCGCGTGCTGCAGCACAGCGTTCTTGAGGTTGGCGTTTTGCAGCACGGCGCCGGTCGACGCCTGGCTGGTCTGCGGCGTATCCGGGCAGAAGGCGGCGTTGAGGTCGCTGCCGTCGCCGGCCTGGTAGTAGGCGCGCGCGCAGGTGAAGTCGACATAGTCGAGCTGCGCATCGGTCAGGTTCGCGCCGTTGAGGGCGGCGCTGCGCGCGACGGCGCCGGTCAGCGTCGCGCCGGTGAAGTCGACGCCGGTGAGGTTGGCGCCGTTCATGTCCATGTTGGGAAAGTGCGCGTCGACCAGGATCGCATCCGACGCGTCGCGGCCGGCGAGTGAGAACGCGGCGACGTTCTGGAAGTCGGCGTCGGTGAAGTCGGTGTAGCGCCAATTCGTCGTGTCGATCGCGGCGACGTCGAGCGTGGCCTCGACGAACGACGAGCGGCACGGCGGATCGGCGAGGAAGGTTTGCGCCGGGCCGAAGACCGCCTCCATGAGGGTCGTGCCGCTGAAGTCGGTGCAGCTGAACTGCGCGAAGCTGAAGTCGGTGGCGTTCATCACCGCGTCCTGAAAGCAGGTGCGGGTGAGGTCGGCCTCGGCGAACGACGCCGGCGCGGCGCCGTCAGGCCCGAGGTTGGCGCCCTGGAAGACCGCGCCGGTCAGGTCCTGTCCGGTGAAGACCGCGCCGCGCACGTCGACGCCGGCGAAGTTGGCGCCGACCAGCGAGCCGGGCGGGTAGCTCGAGAAGTCCTCGCCGATGAAGACGCCGAGCTGGGTGAAGTCGGTGCCGGTGGCGGATGGACAGCCGTCGGCGTGCGCGCCGACGGCGACGAGCGTCAGCAGGGTGACGAACGTCGGCGCGAGAGAGCGGGGAAGGGAAAGCAGCAGCGGGCGCATGGCACGGGTCCTCGGTCGTGGGTGGACCGCTCGCGCGGATCGGCCGCGACGGGCCGGATCGACGAACGGGGTGGCTGCCCGCTGCTAGAGCAACCCCGGTGCCAGAAACTTAGTCGATTGATTCGATGGGACTTACGCGATTTTCTCGGCGAAACCGCCCGATGCGAGGCGCCGCCGGCTAACCGAACGGTTTGTCGCGGGAAACCGTTCGGTTAGACCGAACGGCTTGCGACCGGAAACCGTTCGGTTAGCCGATGCCGCGCAGGCTGCGCGCTTCAGCCCGTCAGCTGGTCTTTCAGGCCGAGGGTGCGGATCAGTCGATGGAGGGAGTTGGGATGCAGATCGAGCGCCGCGGCCGCGATCTGGTGATCGCCCTCGGCGCGCGCGTAGGCGTCGACGATCAGGCGCTTCTTGGTGGCGGTGATCGCGGCCTGGAAGGTGCTCGGCTCGGGGCCGTGCTCGGCTTCGAGCACCTCGTCGGGGAGGTCTTCCGGATGGATGTGGTCGTCGGCGCCGAGCACCACCGCGCGCTCGAT
>JBCCOR010000388.1:0-5132 GCA_039025295.1 Acidobacteriota bacterium | reverse complement strand
GCACCACCCTTGGCGAGCTCGACATCGACGGCCGCATCGTCATCGGCGAAGGCGAGCGCGATGAGGCACCGATGCTCTTCATCGGCGAGCGCGTCGGCCTGCGCGCGGCGCGCTACCGCGCCGACGGCGAGGACACGCCCGCCGACGCGCCGGCGATCGACATCGCGGTCGATCCGCTCGAGGGCACCAACCTGTGCGCCACCGGCGCGCCCGGCGCGGTGGCGGTCATGGCGATTTCCGAACGCGGCGGCCTGCTGCACGCCCCCGACACTTACATGGACAAGATCGTCGTCGGCGCGGCAGCGCGCGGGCGCGTGCATCTCGACGCACCGGTGGCCGAAAACCTGCGCAACATCGCCGATTCGCTCGGCCGCTCGGTGCGCGAGCTGACGATCGTGGTGCTCGACCGCGATCGCCATCGCCAGCTGATCGCTGACATTCGCAGCGCGGGCGCGCGCATCCGCCTGATCGGCGACGGCGATCTGTCGGCCGGCATCAGCGCGGCGGTGCGCGGCAGCAGCGTGCACGCGGTGATGGGCATCGGCGGCGCGCCGGAAGGCGTGATCACCGCCGCCGCCATGCGCTGCCTGGGCGGCGAGATCCAGGCGCGCCTGGTGGCGCTCAACGACGCCCAGCATCAGCGCCTCGACGCCCTCGGCTACGACGACCTGAGCCACATCTACAGCACCGAGGATCTCGCATCGGGCGAGTCGATCCTGTTTTGCTGCACGGGCGTCACCGACGGCGAGCTGCTGCGCGGCGTCCGCCTCTTCGGCGGCGGCATGCGCACCTCGACCCTGGTGATGTCGCTCAAGCGCCGCATCATCCGCTTCGTCGACACCATCCATCGCGAAGACCTGACCCGGCCGGTGCACTTCCACTAATGAATCAAGCACGGATGAGCAGGCGCTGATGATCAAGCCCGATCATTGGATCCGCGCGTGGGGCGAGGACGGCGGCGCGGAGCCGTTCGCTCCGGCACAGGTCAATGCGGCCAGCTACGACGTGCGCGTGTCGGACCATTGGATCTGCCCGACCCGCGATCCCGAGGAGTTTCGCGCGCCCCACATCAAGCTTTTCCCGGGCGAGGTCGTGCTCGCCTGCACGCTCGAATACGTGCGCATTCCGCGCGACGTCGCCTGCGATCTCAAGCTCAAGTCGACCCTTGGCCGGCTGTGGATCAACCACTCGATGGCCGGCTGGTGCGATCCAGGCTTCGAGGGCAACATCACGCTCGAGCTGCAGAATCTCGGTCCTGAACCCTTCGTGCTCGACGCCGGTCGTCGCATCGCCCAGCTGATCTTCCTCGGCATGGCGTCGGCGCCGACCGTCGCCTACGGCGAACCGGGCTCGGGCAGTCACTACCAGGGCCAGCGCGGTACGACCCGCGCGCGCGCCGGCGAGACGCCGACGGCGCCCGTCGACGGCAACACTGCCCACGAACCGCGCAGCCCGCGGTCGTAACGCTATACTCCTCTCCGCGCTGCGCGCATCGAACGATCCATGGGCATCTCCGGCAACATCAAGACCATGGTGCTCGCCGAGCTCCTGCAGTGGCTATCGCAGGGGCAGAAGACGGGCACGCTGGTCATCGACAACAGCCAGGTGACCAAGCGCATTTTCTTCGATCGCGGCACGATCATCTCCTCCGCCTCGACCGATCCAAAAGAGTACCTGGGACGCTTCCTGGTCAACCACGGCTACCTGACCGACGAACAGGTCAACGCCGCGGTGGCGCGGCAGAAGCAGGAGCACAAGCTGCTCGGCCAGATCCTCTCGGACATGGGCGCGATGAACGCCGAAGACGTTCATCAGATGCTGCAGCTCAAGGCCGAGGAGAGCATCTACGACATTTTCACGTGGCCCGAGGGCGACTTCCATTTCCTCGACGGCGAGCTGCCGGCCGAGAACATGGTGCCGATGCAGCTCGACGTGCAGTGGATCGTGCTCGAGGGCTCGCGCCGCATGGACGAGCTGCAGCGCATCCGCGAGAGCGTGCCCTCGACCCAGCACGTGCCGGTCAGCGTGGTGCCGATCGAACAGATGGAGGTCGACGAGGCCGGTCAGCGGATTCTCGGCTTCGTCGACGACGACCGCACGGTCGAGGAGATCAGCCAAGAGGCGCACAGCAGCGAATTCCTCGTTTCTCAGCTGCTCGCGATGCAGGTCACCCTGGGCACGATCAAGATGGTCCGGCCGCGCTTCATCGAGGTCACCCTGCCCGAGAACTCCGATCTCTCGGCCGAGCAGCTGATGGAGCAAACCATCATGGTGCGCCCACCCGGGCAGGAGAACACGCCGGGCCTGCCGCCGGGACCGTCTGCGGGTCAGCCGCAGGCGACGATGGCCGGCAACTCGGGCTACATCGCCGTGCAGCAACCGGGCGGCGGCTGGGTCGCTCAGCCGACGCCGCTGCAGGGATTCAATCCGCAGGCCCTGGCGCAGCAGGCCGACCCTGAGCCCGAGCCCCCCTCCGAGGCCGAGCAGCTGCTCTACGAAGCCGAGGGCCACGTCGCCGAAGACAATTTGGCCAAGGCGTTCATCACCTATCAGCAGGCCAAGAACGCAGACGGCGCCGACCGCGCCGTCCTGCAGGCCGTGCTCCAGGGCGAGATGAAGATCAACCGCGTGCTCGACCGCGCCGGCGTGATCGACACCGCCGTGCCGCGCCTGACCTGCGGCCTCGAGCAGCTGACCACGCTCGACATCTCGCCCCAGGAAGGCTTCATGCTGACGCGGGTCAACGGCAGCTACGACATCCAGCATCTGACCAAGATCAGCCCGATGTCCGGCACCGAGCTCAAGCTGCTCTTCTGGCGGCTCAAGGACTCCGGCCACGTCGAAATCCGCTAGCCCCGGCGCCGGCTGACGCCCGCCGCCGCACCTACCTCTTTTTCTCCGGCTCGTCGTCGCCGCCGTCGGGCAGCCGCGTACGCAGCACGCCCGTGATCGTCCGCACCGTGCGCGCCAGCGCCACGTCGACGTTGTCGGAGGTGTCGACCAGCGGCACGTCGACCGCCTCGGCGCGCTCGATCAGATGGCGCTGGAGCGCACGGATCGTCGCCTCGCGCTCGAGATAGCGCATCGGCGGCCGCTCACTGCGATGACCGCGGCCGACGAAGCGCATGCGATGGCGGTCGGCGTCCTCGGTGAACAGCAGGATCGGCACCTGGATCGCGGCGTCGTCGAGATCGGCGAACGGCACCGCCGGGGGCACGAGATGCACGCCCTCGACGATCACGCTCACGTTCTCGGCCACCGCCCGCTCCACCACCGCCCGCACGCCGACCGCCACGCGCCGCGCCTGCTCATCGAAATGGGCGATCACCGCCCGTTCGCTGGTCGGTTCGGCGGCGTCATCGTCGGCACGATCGCTGAACGGATCGAAGCTGGAGCGATGCAGGGCCGGCAGCAGCGTCGGCGTGACCATCGACCGCATGACCTCGCGGATGGTGTCGGTGGCGATGACGCGGTAGACGCGCAGCAGCGGACCCAGCTCGAGCGCCAGGGTCGACTTGCCCGCGCCGCTGACGCCGCCGAGATACAGAATCAGCGGCCGCGGCAGCGTGCGGATGCGCCGCAGCAGGCGGTAACGCGTGGCCGCGGCGTCGCCGTGGTCGCGCGCCAGATGCGCCGCGGCTTCGCGGGCGATGTGCGCGCGATCGACTTCGCGCAGGCCGTCGCGGCGCAGGGCGCGCTGGACCTCGGCGGTCAGCCGGTAGGCGCGATCGAAATCGAGGCCGGCCGCGGTCAGGCTGCGCGCCAAGAGACCGCGCGAGAACGGCTGGACGATCTCGCCGTCGCACACCTGCAAGATCGGCTTGCGCCGCCGCTTGTGCGACGGTGCGAGCTGCGCCAAACGCGCCGGATCGAAGGTCGCGCGCAGCTCGGCCTCGATCAGCTTGCGCAGCGCGCGGGTGGTGATCTCGCCGCGCGCGCTCACCTGCTGACGCAGCGATCGCGCCACCGCGTAGGCCTCGTCGAAGTGCAGGCCGCGCTGCACCAGCTCGTGCGTCACCATGCCGCGCAGGAACGGCTCGCACCGGCCGTCGCGTCGGCGGACGGTCGGGCTTCGGCCCGTACGTTTTTTGCCCATGGTCGCCGGCTGCGTGCAGCGGCTCAGAGCAGATGCTCGAGCTCTTTCTCCATTTCTTCCGGCTCGTCAGCCTGCTTGGCCTGCTTGCGTACGGCGATGCGATGGCGGATGCGCCCGAGCAGCACGTTCAGTGGATTGTCGCGATGCAGGAAAGGAATCACCGGCGGACGCCGCGTGCCGATCTCTTTGCGCAAGGCCAGCAGCGGCGCATTGTTGCCATCGACCTGCAGGCCGCGGTCGAGAATCTGCACGGCCATGCGGCGATCGTGGGTCATCAGATAGACCCGCGCCAGGAAGTAGTAGTTCTCCGGCTGGTAGAACTCCATCTCCAGCGCCTTCTGGCACAGCCGGATGCCGGTCCGCTTCTGCCGCTGGTATTTGGCGATGCCGTAGCCGTAGTAGGCATAGAACAAGCTCGGCAGCGACCCGCCGCTGCGGTTCTTCTTGTGCGCGCGGGCGGCCAGGCCGAGCACTTTGAGCCCTTCGCGCCAGTCGCCCTCGCGGCAGATGTCGATGCCCTGCCAGGCGATCGACTCGGGATCGCTGCTGTCGAACGGGCGCTGCGGGCGCTGCGCGGGCGCCGTGCGGCTGCCCGTCTTCGCGAATGACGTGTCGGCCCCGTCGCGCTTCGACGATCGCTTGTCCGACTCGGCTGCCCGCGGCGCGGCGCGTTCGATCGACTGCTCGGCGGCGTCGGCGATCTCCGCAGGCGTTCGCCGACGGGCGCGCATGCGCGCGGTCTGCGTCATCGCGTCGAGCTCGGCCGGGTCCGCGCCGTCGATCGACGCCGGCGCAACGCGCTCGATCGGCTGCTCGGCGGCGTCGGCGATCTCGGCGGCGCTGCGCCGGCGGGCGCGCATGCGCGCGGTGTGGGTCATCGCCTCGCGCACGGCCGTGGCGTCGGCCTCCGACTGCCGGCGCGCCACCGCCGTGCGGCTGAGGGTATCGTCGGTGACCGTGCGCTCGCGCGGCGCGGTGGCGCGTTCTTTCGGCGCCGGCGCGGGCGACGCTGCCGGTGCCGGCGCCGGCACAGGCG
>JBCCOR010000387.1:0-5133 GCA_039025295.1 Acidobacteriota bacterium | reverse complement strand
GCACCATGAAGCGGCCATCCGCGAAAACGCGATGATCTGTGAATGTCCCGGTCATACCGCCTGCATACCGCAATTCGAGAACGTTGACGCTGGGATCCGTCGAAAGCCAAAACGCCCGCGCCGCTTCATCTTCGGCTGAGAGATAGCGCATGCCGACGAATCCGCCCGCGGCGACAAGCGCCACCAAGAGAAGCAATAATCGCCTTTGCCACTGTGCCATACGCAATCTCCTCGAATCCAAAATCTGTACCGGTGCACGTGTAGCGTATTGCGATCCTAGCACCGCATAGCCAAGTGCTGGCCGGCGCGTCCGCCGGCGCGCGACGACTGACGCTCTGCTGAAGCGTCCGCGATACGCTGAGGGTCTCGAAACTTCCTTCACCCGTCCCTTATCGCCACTCACGCAGGAGACCGCACCATGGCTCGATCCACCTCCTCTGCCGGCGCGTGGC
Source organism: Acidobacteriota bacterium (assembly GCA_039025295.1). Lineage (GTDB taxonomy): Bacteria > Acidobacteriota > Thermoanaerobaculia > Multivoradales > J023 > JBCCOR01. The sequence continues at coordinate 4,681 of JBCCOR010000387.1, read as the reverse complement.
CCGCGCTGCCCGTCGCGCGCTGGCGCGACACGCTCGAAACGCTGCATCTGTGGACCCAGGTCGTCGGCAAGGTGCGCCTGGTGTGCGCGCCGTGGCTCAATCACTCCTGGAGCGTGCCGCTCTACGTGACGACGCGCGGTCTCTCGACCGGGCTGGTGCCCTACGAAACCCGAGCGTTCGAGCTCGCGTTCGATCTCTTCGACAACGCGCTCGTGCTCACGACCACCGACGGCCAGCGGCGCGAGGTCGTGCTCAAGCCGCGCTCGGTCGCCGATTTCTACGCCGCCGTGCGCCAGAGACTCGCCGACGCCGGCCTGCCGGTCATCATCCACACGACGCCCAACGAGATCCCGGGCGCGATTCCGTTTCCGGAAGACACCGCGCCGCGCGTCTACAAAGCCGCGCACGCGCAGGCGCTGTGGCAGGCGCTGGTGCACGCCGAGCGGGTGTTCACGCGCTTTCGCGCCGGCTTCCGCGGCAAGTCGAGCCCGGTGCACTTCTTCTGGGGCAGCTTCGATCTCGCGGTGACGCGCTTCTCCGGACGCACGGCGCCGCCGCACCCGGGCGGCGTGCCGAATTTCCCCGACGACGTCGCCCAGGAGGCGTACTCGCACGAAGTGACGAGCGTCGGCTTCTGGCCGGGCAACCGCGACGCGCCCGACCCGATCTTCTACGCCTACGCCTATCCCACGCCCGACGGCTTCGCCGACGCCACGGTCGCACCGGCCGAGGCGTTCTGGCTCGATGCGCTCGGCGAGTTCGCCCTGACCTACGAGGCCGTGCGCACGGCCGACGATCCCGACGCCCATCTCCTGGCGTTCCTCGAAAGCACCCACGCAGCAGCCGCCGATCTCGCCGGCTGGGATCGCGATGCGCTCGAATGCGCGCGTCCACACGGCCCCGACTGGTGGCACACGCGCGGCGCGCGCAGCGACGCCAGCGACTGATCGCGGCGCAACCGCGCCGAGCAGAACGCAAAAACGGCGACCGAAACCGGTCGCCGTTTTGCGTGGAGCACACAGCTGCCCGCGGGCTGCGCGGCAGATGCGCTGCGCGGACTCAGAAGCGTCCGCGGATCGACAGGCGCGCGTTGAACGGCGCGCCGACGGTCGCCTGGTGCGTGCTGTGCGCGTTCGGGAAGTAGAGCTCGTCGGTCAGGTTCTCGAGGTTCAGCTGTAGCCGCATGCCGTTGGCCAGGGTGTAGTAGGCCGCCGCGTCGACGCGGGTGTAGCTCGGCAGAACCGCGCTGTTGCTGTTGTTGATGAAGCTCTCGTCCTGGTACGTCAGGCCGAGACCGAGGCTGAACGCGCTGGTCACGCGGTAGGTGTTCCAGAGCGAGAACATGTTCTCGGGCAGCTCGCGCGGACGACGAATGCCGTCGGCCTGCTCGCCGTCGAGATAGCTGTAGCCGGCCGAAATGAACCAGCGACTGGTGACCAGGCCCTGCAGCTGGATCTCGACGCCGTCGACCGTGGTCTCGATCACGTCGAACGTGCTGGCGTCGGAATCGGAAACGACCGGCGATTCCTGCTCGATCTCGAAGACCGCGGCGGTCAGGCTCAGGCCCGGCCGGAGGTCCCACTTCACGCCCGCCTCGAGGTTGGCGAAGGTGTTCGGGTCGAGGCGGTTGTTGTCGCCGTTGATGTTGGCGAACTGCTCGCCGCTGCGCGGCAGGAACGACTCGCTGTAGCTGGCGTAGAGCGAGATGTTCTCCTGCGGCTTGTAGACCAGGCCCAGGCGCGGCGAGACCTCCTCGTCGGTCCGGGTGCGGGTGTCGTTCGCCGGCACGTTGAAGACCTCGATGTCGAAGCTGTCGAAGCGCGCGCCGAGGGTGATGTCGAACTTGGGCGACAGCTCGATCTCGTCCTGAACATAGACCGAGAACACCTCGACGCCGACGCGGGTGTCGTCGTTGAGATCGGCCGTGAAGTCGTTGGTCACGGTGCGGCCGTCGGCCAGCACGCCGACGCCGTTGCGCAGGTTGAGCGGGCGCGTCGCGAGGAAGTCCGCGCGATCGGTCGCCGTACCGTCCGCGACCGACGTGTCGAAGAAGGTGTTGAAGCGGAACTGATCCGACGACGTGTCGATGTACTCGGCGCCGAAGATCAGCGTGTGCTGCACGCTGCCGGTCTCGAAGCCGCTGATCAGGTCGCCCGACAGGATGGTGTTCTGGCGGTCGGTGACGTCGATGTAGCCGTCGAGCTCGACGATGTTCGTCGCCGGGTCGTAGCCGCTGGCGTAGTAGTTCTGGTAGAGCTTGTCGTAGTCGCCGTAGAACACGCTGACGTTGCCCTTCAGGTTGTCGGAGAAGTTGTGCTCCAGGCGCGCGCGCAGCAGATGCGCTTCGAGCTCGGTGATGTTCTCTTCTTCATCGCCGAAGGTGATGTCCTCGAGGGCCTCGACCGGGCGGCCGTCGGCGCCGGTCGGAATGCCGCGATCGACGAAGCGCTCGTGATCGGCGTATTCGTACGACAGATCGAGCGTGGTGTCCTCCGACAGGCGGAAGCGCGCCGTCGGGTTGATGCCGATGCGGTCGCCGTCGTAGAAGTCGCGGTGGTTGTCGAGGCTCGAGTAGAACGCGTTGATGCGGAACGCCCGGTTCTCGTTGCTGCTGATGTTGCTGTCGATCTGGACGTCGAACTCGCCGAACGAGTCGCCGGCGACCTGGTAGTCGGTGAAGGTGCTGCCGGGCAGGCCCTTCTTGGTGACGCGGTTCAGGACGCCGCCCGTGCCGCCGCGGCCGAAGAGCAGCGCGTTCGGGCCGCGCAGGATCTCGACCTGCTCGAGGTTGTAGAGCGGGCGGTAGTACTGGACGTCGTCGCGGACGCCGTCGATGAAGAAGTCGGCCGTCGAACGCACGCCGCGGAAGACGATCGCGTCGCGATGGCCTTCGCCCTGCGAGTTGTTCACGCCCGGCGTGTAGTTGACGATCTCACCGATGCTGGTGAAGCCCTGCTGCTCGAAGAGATCGGCCGTGGTGATCGACAGGCTCTGCGGCACGTCGATGATCGGCGTCGGCGTCTTGAGCGCGCTGACCTGATCGGAGTAGAGATACTTGCCGACGACGACGATTTCGTCTTCGGTGGCTTCGTCGGGATCGGCGCTGTTGGCGGTTGTATCGGACTGTGCGCGGTCTGGGTTGGCGGTCTGCGCGAGAGCGTTGGGCACGGCGAGCATCAGGCACAGCGAAGCGCTGATGAACCCGAGAGAAACAAGTCGTAACACGAGGTTGATGTCCTTAACAGTACGACAGGGCGGGATGTGGGAGAGCGAGTGTCTACGCAGAGGCCGGGAAGAGGGCCGATGCGCGGAACGGCAGCCAGGCGAATCTCGTGGAGTGCGCGCCGGCTGGGGGCAGGCCAGCGGAGCGCTGAGAAGGGCAGGCTGTCCGTTCTGCCTCAGTGCTGGAGGTGCCGCGGCAGCGCCGCGGTGGCTCTGCGTGACGCGCGGTCAGCAGAACAGGGCAAAGATGGCTGGACGGGAGAGTCGTCGGCGAAGGCCTCGATCAGGCCCTGCGCCGGAAGTCTTTGAAAATCAGAGGTTGTATGCGGTCGAGAAGCGCCTCTTGCTGAGGATTGCGGGAAGTGACGAAGAAAGCGTACCAAGCTTATACCAATTCCCCCATCACCGCTCTCGCGATTTCAGCGCCGCCCGGTCAGCAGGCGTCGCGCGGGGCACAGGCAGGATGCTGACGATCCGCCAGGTTGCGCTGCATCCGAACGGCCAGCGCGTTGAACTGCTCGATCTCTGAAGCCAGCATCCCTTCCGTCATGCGCTCGAGAATGATCCGCTCGGCCTTGGCGATCCGCTCCATGAGCTCGAGTCCGGTGCGGGTCAGCGCCACGACGTGGCTCCGCTTGTCGGTCGGGTGAGGCGACTTCACGAGATAAGACTGCTCGATCAGCGGCTTGACAAGCCTTGTGATCTGAGCCTTGTCGCGCTGCAGCGCTTCCGCCAGTTCTGCGGGCGTCGACGGACCAAGACACGCGATGGTCTTGAGCGTCCGAACATGCATCACCGAAACGTCGGCGCCAGCCTCCGCGAGGGTCTTCACCATTCGATGCTTGAACATGAAGACCAGCATGATGACCGACTCGGGCAGTCCTGCGGCAATAGGTCCGTTTGTCACGACTTCTCCAGCGCCAGATCGTTGACTCTATCAACGAAATCAGTATAGTTGATATCGTCAACCAGTTGGTCGACGCACACACAAACAACCGCGCTCCACCGGGAGAACACCGCATCATGCACATCATCTTGACCGGCGGCCATACGGGCATGGGCCTCGAGCTGAGCAGGCTCTTGCTCGGCGAAGGACACACGTTGACCCTGATCGTCCGCACGGAGAAGCGCCAAGCGGAGGCCCAGCAAGCCCTCGGTGGTTCAGAAAAGATCCACTACCATCTCGCCGACCTGAGCGTTCAAGCCGACGTGCGCAGCGCCGGCGACGAGATCGTGGCGCGGGGCGTCCCTGTCGATGGCCTCTTCAACAACGCCGGGGTGCTGCTCGACCAATCCTACCGCTCCGCCCAGGACAACGAGATGCACTATGAGGTCAACGCCCTCGCCCCCTACATCTTGACCACGACGCTCTGGCCAGCCCTGGCGCAATCGCCCGCGCCTTTTGTGGTCAACACCGCCACCGGTTCGATGGAGAAGCGCAAAACCATCGACATGCAGG